>CAXNEI010000048.1:0-7317 GCA_964201195.1 Gammaproteobacteria bacterium | reverse complement strand
AGGTTTTTCATTAATTGAATTGATGGTAGTGGTGGCGATTATCGGTATTTTAGCTGCGGTTGCGGTGCCGAGTTATCAGACTTATACGAAGAAGGCTAAGTACGCTGAGATTATTAATGCTGCTAATGCAGTAAAGCTGGCTGTTTCCGCATGTACAGTTTCTGCTACTGCGTGGAATACAGCTTGTGCTAATAATACTGGAGGAGTTCCTGCGAACGATGGCGATGCAACGGCCGCCGCTGTAGTTAGCACTTCGGTTCTTGCTTGGTCGGATACAGATTCTGCAAGTCTTGTCATTACGGGTGGGACCCCGGTTGATGATGAGGATTATGAGTTAGATTTTGAAGGCGGGGCTTGGTCATTTGATGCAGCCGGTTCTAGTTGTGATGAAGCAGGATTTTGCAATTCTGGTTCATAATTTAGCCTAACGGCCTGATAAAAAACGCTCACTTAGGTGGGCGTTTTTTTTGGCTTCATATTTATTGCTGATTTTATTTTCTCAGCATATACTCTAAAAGAATACATGTCATACAAGTACTTCATGAGGTGATTAATATGTTGACTATTCGTTTGCCTGAGTCCTTGGAGCAACGCATCACTTATTTGGCGGAACAAACAGGGCGCACTAAGACTTTCTATATTCGAGAAGCGTTGGCTGAATATCTTGATGATGTGGAGGATAGATATTTGGCAGTGAGCCGTCTTGAAAAACCGGGGAAGCGTTGGACTTTAGAGGAAGTGGAGCAAGGGCGTGACTTGGAAGCTTGAGTTTGATAGTCAGGCTTTGAAGAGCTTGCGAAAATTAGACAAACAAGCGCAGCAAGATATTTTGCGCTATTGCCGTGAGCGTATTGTCGCCGATGAAGATCCTCGGCGATTTGGTAAGCCACTTGTTGGTAGTAAGGCTGGATTGTGGCGCTATCGAGTTCATGATTATCGTCTAGTCTGTAGCATTGAAGAAAAGAAATTAATTGTGCTGGTGCTGCATGTCGGTCACCGAAAAAATGTTTATCAGTAATTCCATAAAGTAAGGACGCTACCCAACAATGCCCCAATTTCTTTCCCGCATTCCTTTTTCTGCTTTATTAATAGCTGCCGTAATTATTGCTATTTCAATCAGCAACGGCTCCTTCGTGTTTTGGAATCAACAACAAATTGCGTTAATTGAAGTGGCTTTTTCTTTGTTCGTATTATGCGGTGAAAAATTCAAACAAATTCCTTGGTCACCCCGTTATTTATGGGCGGTGTTGTGGTTAAGCCTCGTGGTGTTATCGACTTTTTTAGCAAGACAAGCTATAGAGGGTTCTGCTAATTGGGATCGCGTTTTTCAAGAGGCTTTTCACCTATTCTTTGGCTGGAGTGTTTGGCGTTTAGCTTGTCGAGAAAAAACTACGGAAATGTTTGCCAATGCAGTAGCCACTGGAATTATTATCGGCGCATTAATAAATTTAATTGCCATTATTATTCGTTGGAATAGTTTATTGGATCCGCGCACTGCCGGTTGGACAACCATGTTGCCGTTGTTCGTTAATATTCGTCATATGGGTTATTTAATTTCCGCAGCGGTGGTTGCCCAAGTTTTTGTTTTGCTGCGTTGTCAAAAACCGTGGGCGCTCATTTCTTCTTTTGTTGGTTTAGTTTTATTAACCGCATTTTTATTTTGGACTGGTGGTCGCGCGGTGATCGGTGGTGCTTTTCTTGCCGCTATTGTAATGATGATTCTAGCAAAAGCTTCTGCAAATCATATTAAGTGCGTGGTATTAGCTGTGCCATTAGCCATTGCTTTAGCGCAATATTTTGTGGTGGTAGACGGCAGTTTAGGGCTTTTTGGCGCCTGGAATCGTAGTATTCATGCAGGAGCTTTAGATAGCTTTCTGAGTGGGCGTGGAATTATTTGGACCGATGCGTGGTATCGGATCTTAGAGCATCCTTGGTTAGGTTGGGGCGCTGATGGCTATGTGGCGATTCGTCCACCTTATGCAATACAAGGTGGTATTTTGCATCCGCATAATGTGTTTGTTCAGTGTTTGGTGGAGTGGGGTTTTCTCGGCACCGGGATTTTTATAATTGTATGCAGTCAGTTTTTAACACCCATTATGCAAAGCTTGTGGCGCATACGCGAACAACAAAATTATGATCCGGCTTTGTTATTAGGCAGTGCGCTTGCCGGTAATTTATTATTGCTCAGCCTCACGGAAGGTATTTTATATCATGGTATTGGCACTTCTCTGTTGGCATTGAGTTGTGGTTTGGCCTTGTCAGCACGAGCCAGGTCGTTATAATCCCTCGGCTTTGTTTCTTTCCTCTTTCGCCGGAATAGCTCAGTTGGTAGAGCAGCGCATTCGTAATGCGAAGGTCGTAGGTTCGACTCCTATTTCCGGCACCATTTGATCGTTTCAAGCCTTCCCATAACATCCCAAAAAACGCCAAAAACTGTCACGCATTGCAATTATTGCTGCTGACTTTTGTACGACCGGGAGAATTAAGAACGGCCGAATGGACAGAAATTAATTTTGAGAAAAAAGAATGGCGTATTCCTGCTGCCAAAATGAAGATGAAAGAAGAGCATATTGTTCCTCTTGCCGACCAAGCCATCGACATATTGAATTCTATAAAAACTATTTCGGGTCGATATGATTTTATTTTTCCGGGCCATCACAATTCCAAAAGACCCATGTGTGAGAATACTCTGACCTATGCTATCAGACGACGTTTGCAATTTGATGCAACCGCCCACGGTTTTAGAACAGTAGCATCCACTTTATTAAATGAAGCAGGTTTTAGGTCAGATATTATTGAGCGTCAGTTATCTCATGTGGAAAGAAATAAAGTGCGCGCAGCTTATAATCAAGCGCAATATCTGCAAGATCGCAGAAAGATGATGCAGTGGTGGGCTGATCATTTAGATGCCATTAAAAAAGAAAGCAGCAACGTGATTCCTCTTCGCCGAGTCTCCTAAGGAAAAAACTATGAAAGATAAACATCATGATGAAGCTATGGCTGAGCTTTACCAGCAAGATCCAGCTTATGCTATTCAACTGCTTAATCATATTCTCGAAGAAGGGGATCAAAGTGAATTATTAATTACGTTGCGTCAGCTCACCAAAGCATTTGGTGGTGTGCAACTGCCTGCATAATAAAAAAATTATTCGTCTAAACGGTTGCTGTTATTTCTTCTCTCTTATTTTTTCATGATAGGTAGATTTAATTTGCCCAATAATTTTGTGCTGAGTCTCAATTTCACTGAATTAAAAGAGTGATGGTTAGATTGACGGCGAAAATAATACTGGCATTGATGGTGGCGCGTTATCTAACAAGGCCATGAAGAGGGCGCTGAGAGCGGCATTTCCTCTTCACTGGTAATTAATCAAGCGGGAGCGCCGCTTGATTAATTAAGGCTACGCCTTTCCTCTAACCCCTTGGAATACAAGGGCTTGAGGAATTGCACAGCGGGGGAGCGCCCCGCGTGCAAAGGGGTTCCCCCTCTTGCAAACTCTGCTTCGCTGAACGCTTGCGACGTTTGCAATTCACCCAGCTGCCGTCAATGCTCGCTGGCGCGACCTTGACGGCAGCTAAGCTGACCGAATTTTTTGCGGCTGGGGCCTTAAAAAATCCTCACTTTTGCTAGGCCGCAAAAGTGCCAGCTTGGGTTGAAAATTCATTGCGCTTGGGCTGATGAATTTTCAAGTTGTCTCTGCATCTGAACGATGCGCTCCAACCGCACCGGCTTACGTTCGCTTGGGCTCACTTCAGCCTGACTTGCTAGATCGCAAGTCTGCGCCCGGTTCCGCTCGCTGGGGCGAGCTCCAAACCAACCGGGTGCTGTCGCTGGGTTGGTTTGGCAATAGGCGCATTAGATAAAATTGCTTTGGATGATATACTTCAGTGCCTGTAAAATAGTAAGCACGCCTCCTGGAAGCCAAGATAACAAGCGATAACATTATATGAATCAAATAATCATTCGTCTTTCAAGTTATGTCATAAAGCTAACAGTCATAGTCATCATGATTGTTAACGCTGTTGATGTAAGTGCTGCGCCAGCATCAACAGTGGAATTTGAAAAGTGGCTCACTTTTTATTATGCGCATAAGGATCCGACATCAGTGATTTCTTCTATGGAGTATGCTGTGGAATCTGGTGTTTTAGATGATATCAGACGTTCTGGGCCACCGATTTTTGGATTTATTGCGGGCGTGGTGAAAGATAATCCTTACCTTGCAGATCTCATGGTGAAAAAATTTGATTCAATAGAGGATGAAAAATACGCATTGTTCTTGATAGGTATTTGGTATGCTAATTTGCCTGGTGGCAAAAGCCGACTTCTCATTGCTAATGCATTAAAACGTCATCCAAACATCGAGAGTAAATATTCCTTTTTACACGATCCTAGTGTTGACTTATTGGTGGTCTCTCCTCAAAAAGGCCCTTGGGTTTTGGATGCATTGTGGGGGAATTTTATGGCTACTGGCAAAAGTCAGCCGGTCATCAATATTATATCTGTATTGCCTTGGATAGATGAAAGTAAGAAACAGGAAATTCTTGCAATGGGGAAGCCTGGTTTGTATTTAATGACAACCAGTGGTGCGGCTAACTGGTCATTAATATCTAATGCCAAGCAACATAAGCGAGTGTTGGAAATATGCGAAGATCAGATTCATAAGCAGCCAGAGCCTATCTCCACCCAATTGCGTGCAATCGTTACTAAAGCTAAGGGATAAGATTTTTTAGCGCATATTAAACAGGGAGGCAGTTATTTGCATGGCGAATTTAATTATAAAAGTAGAGCGTTTTTTTAGCTGGATAGCCCAATTTGTATTAATTTTCATTGCTATGGTTACTCTTTGCCATGCTGATGTGAGTCAGAATGGCAGCGATAAGAAAAATCTTCAGCAAACTCATACCTTAATCGTTAATGATATTACTCAGCTCAATCCTATTGCTGTTGGTGCCATATATACACCTCATTCGGAGCGAGATGTTATTCATATCATTAAAAATACCCAAGGGCCTATTTCTATTGGAGGTGGTCGCTTTAGTCAAGGTGGTCAAACTGCCTATCCGGGTGGCACCCACATTGATACACGATTGATGAATAAAATTATTCAATTGGATCCCGTGAACAAAAAAATTACCGTGCAGGCAGGAATTGCCTGGCGAGATATACAACAAGCCATTGACCCATATAATTTATCAATTCGTATCATGCAATCCTATTCCAATTTTACAGTGGGTGGTTCTCTCAGTGTTAATGTACATGGCAGATATGTTGGAGAGGGAGCGCTGATTAAATCAGTGGAATCTCTTCGTTTGGTATTGGCTGATGGGGCAGTAGTGGTTGCGTCGAGGGATGAAAATTCCGATCTATTTTATGGTGCTATAGGTGGCTATGGAGGGCTAGGTGTTATTGTGGAAGCCACTTTGCGTTTAACAGATAATCAAGCTATTGAGAGACATACGAAAGAATTACCTATTTCAGCTTACAAAGATTATTTCTTTAAAAATATTAGGAAAAACAAAAAAGTTATATTTCATAATGTGAATATTTATCCACCAGCTTTTGATAAGCTGCGTGATGTCAGTTGGTACCTTTCTAATAAGCCGGTTACGATAAAAGAAAGATTAATTCCTAGCGATGGTCATTATTTTTGGACGCCTAAAATGATCAATTTTGTTGCCGGGAATGATTTTGATAAAAAAACCAGAGAGAAAATGATTGATCCAGTCTTCTATAAGAAAGATATGGTGGTATGGCGTAATTGGGAGGCTAGTCGAGATTTAAGAGAGTTGGAGTCTAAGGATCGTAAGAGCCAAGTCTATGCATTGCGAGAATATTTCATTCCAGTAGAAAAATTTGATCAGTTTATGCCACTATTGAGGGATATTTTTCAGAAAAATAAAGTTAATGTGATTAATGTTTCTGTTCGGCACGCTTTTGCAGATAAAGAATCTATTCTCAGTTGGTCTCCGCAGGAAGTATTTGCTTTTGTGGTCTATTACCGTCAAGGCACAGATGCTCATGCAAAAAAAGCTGTAGCTAAATGGAGCCGAGAAATGATCGATGCAGCAATTTCTGTTGGCGGAACTTATTATTTACCTTACCAGATTCTTGCAACTAATAAGCAATTTAAAAAGGCCTATCCACGCGCAGAAGAATATTTCGCATTAAAAAGAAAAGTAGATCCTAATAATCGATTTATTAATATGCTATGGGCTGCCTACTATCCACTGAATCAACTTAAACGGTAGCCAAGCCAACGGGCGCTGTCGCTCGATTGATTTGGCAACAACTGATATTTATTGAGGAGTAAAAAATTTAATGAAAAAAACTAAGCTAGAACCTAACTGTGCCAGCAAAGGCAATCGATTCAATTTAAAGACGAATGTTTTTTTATATGGTCTTTTTTTCTTGAATATTTTGGCAGCGTCTGTTGATGCTGCACCTGTAGGTTCATTAGATGCCCGTATGGCATCTTGTGATCCAAAAATTGTTCATGAGGCAGTAAAGGAAGTTCTCCAAGATCCAAATACGCTCAAAGAGCCGCTCACGCTATTTCGAGCTGCATCAAGTGCGCGCATAGCTGGAGATAAAGAAGAAGCTGCATTTCTCTATCTTGCTGGACGTCTTCGAGTATCACGGCAAGTTTTATTTGAGCGGGGAGATAGGCCTCAGCTTTTAAGTATTATGATCATGACGACCGGACCATTAATTCTGCCAGCATTGCAGGCTGATTCTGCATTGGCTCAGCGAACGGTCAAGCGCGTAATGGATTGGGACGCTGCCACGCCAGACCCGTTTCGCGATCGTGAGGCAGCAAAAACCACGGAAATTCAACAGAAATTCTCCGAATTAAATAAGAGTCTGAAAGAGTTACCCGAAAAAATTCAAAATGATCCTAGCATTGTAAAAAAAGCGCAGGATGCAGAAAACCAAGCAGCGTTTCAACTCAAAGTCATTCATGCCAAACTTTGTGGTCCGGGTACTTTAGATGCGGTAGATATAGAATTAATATCTAAGCGTATTAAGCGAGAAGCGGAAAATTTAGTAAAAACAAACCCGTTTGTTTTGGAGCAAGCGGGAGGTTCTATCAGCTTTGTGGGTGTTAATGCTTTGAAAGAGGATGCTACGACTACTCTTCCTCGTCGATTAACAGTATATGTGTATGCAAAATCTGAAAAGACATTTTTCGCTGAAGTAGATGCTGTGACAACTGTTACTCCTGATCGGAAATTGGGTTCACTAAAGCTTTCCTTGGCGTGTATTACAACTCTCGGATTTGGCGAGCGAGATCCATCGAAAGAGGTTTGCTTAGATGATCT
>CAXNEI010000047.1:0-7590 GCA_964201195.1 Gammaproteobacteria bacterium | reverse complement strand
TATTAATTCTATTTGGTTTAAGCGCACAATTTCCTGCATTGAGCTGGATTGGGCCCACTTTATGGACGCAATCTGGACTTCGAGAAGCCTATTTAGAATGGCAAAAAAATGAACACAGCTTCACCGTTACTCATGGTGTCTTTGCGACACAAGCAATGAGCGCCTTGCTTGGTCCAGCGGGCGGCTTGGTAGGCAGCGCCATTACACTAGTCAAATTAGCGAATGAGTGGGGTATAGGAAAAACCACTGAATCCATGTACGACCCAAACAGCGATGATTTCCTAGGCCATCTCTCGCTGTAATTTTTTTGCGCGCAGAATAAAATTGAGGGCAATGCTTAAATAGCATAAAATTCGCCCTCATTTTATATTCATTAGACTTTCGGTAACTTCCCCATGACACTTACTGCTCAAGATGTCAGCAAAATTGCTGATCTAGCCAAATTGCATTTAGACGAAACTCAGCTAGCCAAAATCACTCACTCCCTTTCTGACTTAATTACTTTCATCGATCAAATGACCGATGCTGATACCCAAGGCATTACGCCCATGGCGCATCCGCTCAGCGCATCACAACCGCTGCGTAAAGATGAAGTCACTGAAATAGATCAACATGAATTACTGCAACACTTATCCGTCGATGCACAAGACGATTTATATTGGGTGCCTGCTGCCATCAGCAGCAAAAATTAAGGAAAGCACAGATGAGTTTTACTACCCTCGCTCAATACGCTGCTGACCTCGCAGCAAAAAAATGTTCCAGCGTCGAAATTGTTCAAGACTGTTTAACTAAAATAAACAGCGCGAATAAAAGCTTAAATGCATTTATTACCATTACCGAAGAGCAAGCATTAAACGCTGCAAAACAAGCGGATCAACAACGAGCGCAAGGTAATGCCGGGCCACTCAGCGGAATTCCTATTGCCCATAAAGATATTTTTTGCACCCAGGGGGTGAAAACCACCTGCGGCTCAAAAATGTTAGATAATTTTATTGCGCCCTACGATGCCCAAGTAGTAAGCCTCTGCAATGAAGCAGGCTTAATTAATGTAGGCAAAACCAATATGGATGAATTCGCCATGGGCTCATCCAATGAAACCAGCTTTTATGGCCCCTGCAAAAATCCCTGGAATTTGGAATGCGTACCTGGCGGTTCTAGCGGTGGTTCTGCTGCCGTAGTTGCAGCGGGATTAGTGCCCGCTTCAACGGGAACGGATACCGGTGGATCGATTCGTCAGCCCGCAGCTTTTTGTGGTTTAGTGGGAATGAAACCTACCTATGGCCGAATTTCTCGCTGGGGCATGATTGCTTTTGCGTCGAGTTTAGATCAAGCCGGTCCACTCACACATACTGCAGAAGATGCCGCATTATTATTAGAAGTCATGTCGGGTTTTGATAATAAAGATTCTACTAGCATTAATCAACCGGTGCCGAAATATTCTCAACAGCTAACAACTTCATTACAAGGACTCAAAATTGGTTTACCAAAAGAATATTTCAATAACCAACTTGATCCGCAAATGTCTGTACTATTGGAAGAAGCGTTAACCGTATTTAAAAAGCTTGGTGCGCAAACAAAAGAAATCAGTTTACCCAATACTGGCTTAGCAGCGCCAGCTTATTACGTGATTGCACCAGCAGAATGTTCGTCGAATTTAGCGCGCTTCGATGGTGTGCGTTTTGGTCATAGATGTGGAAATCCTACGAGTCTCGATGATTTATACAAACGCTCGCGCAGCGAAGGTTTTGGCGAAGAAGTGAAGCGTCGCATTATGGTAGGCACTTATGCTTTATCTTCCGGCTATTACGACGCCTATTATTTAAAAGCGCAAAAAATTCGCCAATTGATTCGACAAGATTTTCTCGCGGCATTTAATGAAGTCGATATTATTTTTGCCCCCACTGCACCGACTCCAGCATTTCGTTTCGGCGAAAAAAGCCAAGATCCTATTGCCATGTATTTATCCGATGTATTTACCATTCCAGTGAATTTAGCGGGATTACCTGCGCTGTCCATGCCAGTAGGTTTTATTAATCACCCCTCCCCCTTGAGGGGGGAGGTAGGGAGGGGGGTACAACTACCCATCGGCGGCCAATTAATTGGTCGAGATTTTTCCGAAGCGCAATTATTAAATGCAGCCCATCAATATCAGTTGCAAACGGATTGGCATTTGAAAACACCAGAAGCGAGAACAGCATGACTTGGGAAATTGTAATCGGCCTTGAAGTTCACGTTCAACTTAACACTGCATCGAAAATATTTTCCGGTGCTAACACTCACTTTGGCGCGACGCCTAATAGCCAAGCCTGCATTATCGATTTAGGCATGCCCGGCACTTTGCCGGTGCTAAATGCAGAAGCAGTGAAAAAAGCGGTATTATTTGGTTTAGCCATCGATGCAGAAATTGCGCCCTACTCTATATTTGCGCGCAAAAATTATTTCTATCCCGATTTACCCAAAGGCTATCAAATTAGCCAACTGGATCACCCCATCGTTGGCAAAGGGAAAATCAATATTCAATTGTCCGATGGCAGCAAAAAAACAATTAATGTCACTCGCGCCCATTTAGAAGAAGACGCAGGCAAATCACTCCACGAACAACGATCAGGTTCTACCGGTGTCGATTTAAATCGCGCCGGCACACCTTTATTAGAAGTCGTCTCCGAACCCGAGCTGCGTTCTGGCGAAGAAGCCGTTGCTTATTTAAAAGCGCTGCATTCTATTATTACTTGCTTAGAAATCTCCGATGGCAATATGGCGGAAGGTTCCATGCGTTGTGATGCCAACGTATCCGTGCGCAAACTCGGCAGCGATAAACTCGGCACCCGTACCGAAATTAAAAACGTTAACTCCTTTCGCTTTGTGGAAAAAGCTATTGCCTATGAAGCAGAACGTCAAATTGATGTTTTAGAATCCGGTGGCAGCATTCGACAAGAAACACGGCTTTATAACAGCGACACCAATACGACCCACTCCATGCGCAGCAAAGAAGAAGCCAACGATTATCGCTACTTTCCTGATCCCGATTTATTACCTGTAATGATTTCAGAAGAGTGGAAAGCAGAATTAAAAGCTTCACTACCAGAATTACCGCAACAAAAATCTCAGCGCTTTCAAGATGAATATGGTCTAAGCGAATATGAAGCGCAGATTTTAACGAGTGATATGCAATTGGCAAATTATTTTGAAGCAGTCAATAAGGCTTCCAATAATCAGCCAAAATTAGCCTCGAATTGGATTATCGGTAATCTGCTCGGCGCGTTAAATAAAAATGAACTCACACTACAAGATTGTCCTATTGCTGCTGATTCCTTAGGTCAAATGATTGCTCGCATTGCGGATAATACTTTATCCAATAATACGGCAAAAATTGTGTTTGAAGCGCTTTGGCGCAACACAGAAAAAGAGACGGGGAAAACTGTAGATCAAATTATTAGTGAACAAGGCCTGCAACAAATCACTGATGTCTCTGCGCTTACTAAAATTATTCAAACCATTATCACTACCAATCCCAACCAAGTAACGCAATATCGCGAAGCTGACGAAGCTAAGCGTAGTAAATTGATTGGATTTTTTGTTGGTCAAGTGATGAAAGCGACTCAAGGCAAGGCGCCGGCGCAAACCGTGAATGAGTTGTTGGGGAAATATTTGTTGAGATAGGCAAAAAACACCTATACTTGATAACTACGCTCACTCAATATAGCCTCTAAACAATAGGCCTCAGGCCAGCAGACTTGAAGAGAGATAGACACTATGAACGCTGTTGAATTCCAAACAACCGCCCATGACGGCATTATTAATTTGCCTCAAGACCAACAATCCTGGAATGGCAAAAAAATACGCGTGATTTTATTAGAAGCTACCCAAAGCACAGAACCTAAAACTGCTATGAATCATACAGATAATGAAACTGATTTTTTTCAAGTAGCTGGCATTTGGCAAAATAGAGATATCACTCAAGCATCCATTCGTACTGAAGCCTGGCGAGCCAATCACTCATGATTTTATGCGACACTAATATATTGATCGAACTGTACAAGGCTAATCCTAAAGTAATACAGCCTCTGCAAGCCATAGGCTCATCCAATATTGCTGTCAGCGTTATTACTCAAGCCGAATTATTATACGGCGCTAAAGACAAGCAAGAGCTTAATCAACTCATACAACATTTATCGCATTGTACTAACTATGCCGTGAATGAAAATATCTCTACGCTATTTATTCAATTAATGACTCGTTACTCGCTGAGCCATAAAACATCTATCCCTGATATGCTCATAGCAGCAACTGCCATTACTCAGAATATTCAGCTATACACACTGAACATTAAAGATTTTAAATTTATTCCAGAGTTAACCCTCTACATTCCATAATAAATTAGCTTTTCTATGCACTCACACCACCGCCTCAGCATTGCCCCCATGATTGATTGGACAGATCGTCATGAGCGATATTTTCTGCGCCTTATCACTAAGCGTGCTTTACTTTATACAGAGATGATTACCACTCACGCTATATTGCACGGCGATAAAAATCGTTTGTTAGATTTTTCTGCTGAAGAACATCCGGTGGCACTACAATTAGGTGGCAATGATCCCGCTGCGTTAGCCCACTGCACAAAAATTGCTGACGAATGGGGTTATGACGAAATTAATTTAAATGTGGGCTGCCCCAGTGATCGCGTACAACAAGGCGCTTTTGGTGCGTGCTTGATGCGGGAACCGCAATTAATTGCAGAATGTATTTCTGCTATGCAAGCAGCAACGAACAAACCTGTCACCATCAAATGTCGATTGGGTGTAGACGAACAAAATCCAGAAGATACACTGCCACCTTTTATTGAAACTGCCGCAAATGCTGGCGCTAAAATTTTTATTATTCATGCAAGAAAAGCTTGGTTAAAAGGATTGAGCCCAAAAGAAAACCGTACGGTTCCGCCTTTAGATTATGAATTAGTTTTTCAGATTAAAAAAATGTTCCCAGACTTAACCATTATTTTAAATGGTGGCATTACGGATATTGAACAAGGCGTGGAATATTTGGATATATTGAATGGCGTAATGATTGGGAGAGAGGCTTACCAAAATCCCTATGCGCTTTCCGTGGTTGATGCTTTATATTTCTCTGATGCTCATCCTCCATTGGATCGTTATGAAATTCTGAAAGCATACTGCGCTTATATGGAAAAACAATTAACGCTTGGTGTGCCCTTACATTGTATGACGCGACATATTTTAGGTTTATATAAAGGCCAACCCGGTGGGCGTATTTGGCGACAATGGATGAGTGAACTACTCTCTAAACAAAGTGATCCTATTCAAGCTTTGTTAACAACGGCAGAGCAACTTTCACAGGAGTAATCCTATGCATATTGACCCTTCCCACGTTACGCTTGTCAGAAGTTTTGGCTTTGTTTTATTGATAGGCGGCATACTTTCCCTCACTAGCGCTAAAACCTATTATCGAAGAATTATTCTCAAGGTAGAAGAGCCTATGATGTATTGGTTCAATACGATTTTTCTTTTGGGTTTTGGATCTTTTTTAGTTATTGCTAGTTTTACTGCGCGTTAACTTTTTCTCTACTATTTTTCTAGAATAGCATAGGCCACTACATAATCTTTTTCATCGGACAGACTAACATGAGTGTTGGTAATTTCTCGTTCCTCTATCCACTCTTTTGCCATTTCATAAAAAATTAATTTCGGGCAACCTAATTCGGTATGGGTTAAACCAATATGGTGATGCTGCAAACCATTGCGAAATCCGGTACCAAAGGCTTTGGCGACCGCTTCTTTTACCGCAAAACGTTTAGCTAAAAAAATGGCTGGATGAGGATGTTGTAAAAATTCCGCAAATTCTATGGGCGTTAATAATTTTTCTGGTAATTTTTTATCGTGGCGCTCCAGTGTTTTTTCCATTCGAGCTACTGCAACAATGTCGACACCAATACCGTAAATCATAATAGAGACTTCATTCGTCGCACCGCATTATCCAAACCATCAAACACGGCTTGCGCAATAATACTATGACCAATATTTAACGTATCCAAACCAGGAATCTGCACAATTTTTTGCACATTCTCATAATGCAAACCATGCCCAGCATTCACTATTAATCCTTTACTCAAAGCAAAACTAACAGCCGATTTAATGCGATCATATTCTTTTAATTGCTCTGCTTCATTTTCTGCTTCAGCATAAGCACCGGTATGAATTTCAATAGCCGGCACACCACATTGATGAGCTGCGTCGATTTGTGCGAAATCTGGATCAATAAATAGAGATAATTCAATGCCTGCTTTCATCAACCGCTGATTGGCTTGTTGAATAGCGGGAATATTTTCCAACACATTCAAACCGCCTTCAGTCGTTAATTCTTGGCGTTTTTCTGGCACCAAACAAACATGCTGGGGTTTTAATTGCTCGGCGATAGCGAGCATTTCTTCGGTAAGTGCCATTTCTAAATTTATCGGAATTTTTATTGCCGCTTTTAATCGAGGTAAATCGTGATCTTGAATATGGCGTCTATCTTCGCGCAAATGCACCGTAATACTGTCGCCACCCGCCCGCTCAACCATCATTGCAGCTTGCACAGGATCGGGATAACAAGTACCGCGCGCTTGGCGCAGTGTTGCGACATGATCTATATTGACGCCTAGTTTCATTTTATCCTCAACCATTAATTAACTACCAATAATTCCCGACTCGCCAAGGGCTTTGAACCTAAATGCGGCGCTAAAGCTAATTGCGTAAGCCGTTTCGCATCGGCACGCACTGAAGCTTGAGCATAATCATTTTGTCCAATGGCTTGCAAGAGCGCGCCTAAAAAACAAAAAGGTAATTGCGTATGGGTCGGTTGGTAAATCGGAGAAAATCCTTTCTGCGAATCGAAACTATACCAAGCATTTGGATCAATCGCTTGCTGTTGTTCATCTTGATCAAAGCACAAGCCATAACCTAATTCTTTTAATAAAGAGAATTCAAATTTTCTCAACGCAGGACCTAACAATTGTGTCTGCCGCAACTCACATAGTGCTGTGTGATAGGCTTCATACAATCCCGCATGACTATCTTGATGCAACAATAATCGCATA
The DNA here is from genome assembly GCA_964201195.1 of Gammaproteobacteria bacterium. Classification (GTDB taxonomy): domain Bacteria; phylum Pseudomonadota; class Gammaproteobacteria; order Pseudomonadales; family JAHFSE01; genus JAHFSE01. The sequence continues at coordinate 497 of CAXNEI010000047.1, read as the reverse complement.
ATTAATTCATTGAGATAAAATCCGCACGCTAAGGCTTGGCCAGATAAAAAAGGTGGAATATAAGCGGCTTCCACATGGGTTAATAATTTTTGTTGGGATTTTCCTTGCCAGGATAACAATAACGGCAGAAAAGGTTGCAGCAATCGACCACGCTCTGCATTGCGGCCTCGCACACCTTTGGCAATTAAAGAAATGCGGCCTTGTTCTGCTGTAAAAATTTCAACTAATAAACTGGTTTCGCGAAATAAACGTGAGTGGAGAACATAGGCGGGAGAAAGAGAAATTTTGTTCATGTGGTTTAAGTCTAAATCCTTAGTAGGGGCGCTGCTTGCTGCGTCCAATAAAAACTTGCTGCGCCCAATAAAAACATGGCCAATCAAAGGCTCAGCATAGTCAATGAAAATTTGGGCGCAGCAAGCAGAGCCCCTACAATGTTTCGCTCGTCAACATTTTTGAAGCACTACCGAATTTTATTGCGAACAGGCTCTAAAAAAGGT
>CAXNEI010000046.1:0-7599 GCA_964201195.1 Gammaproteobacteria bacterium | reverse complement strand
AGGCAAAATTATTAGCGGTGAAATGGCGCAACCTCAGCCAGCAAGTGCAGAATTTAGAAACCACTATCCGTGAATTGGAGTTGCAAGTAGAAGCACAAGTCACCGAGCGTGTAGCATCGGAAACCGCTATTGAGCGTTTGCGTGAAGAGCATCATGTATCGCAAGAACAGCATCAAAAAGTACAGGCGCAGTATTACGAGCGTGGCGGAGAAATTGCACGGTTAGAGCAGCAGATTCAGCATCATCAACAACGTCAACAACAATTACAAGATGAACTGAATCAAACCCAAAACCAATTACAGCAAATACAATCCCATCAGCAGCAAGATGTGCGGCAAACGCAAAAATTGGCCGATGCATTGCAATTAGTTGAGCCTGAATTATTTGCTGCAACAGAAAAAGCTGAGCTTTCGCAAGCACAACTATTGGAAGTAGAAGAAGCGCTACAGGAATGGCAATTGAATTGGGAGAGCTTCCAATATCAAGCTGCGCAACCGCGAGAAACCGCACAAGTGCAACAATCGAAAATTCAGCATTTAGAAAATTCTGAACAACGGTTGCGAGATCGCTTGAATAAATTGCAGCAAGAACAACAACAATTATCCACGCAACAGCAAGCAGACGAAGGCGAACCCTATGAAATGCAATTACGTGAATTAGAAGCCATTCAAGCAGAAGTACAGCAAAACTATGAAGATGCACAGCAACAGCTGATTACTTTGCGTGATCAGCAACGCGCCCAGCAGAGCAGCATTGATCAGCTAAAAGAACAGCTACAAGCAAATAAAGGTCGTGAAGCCTCTTTGCAAGCTTTGCAAGAAGCGGCTTTTGCGCAAGAAGATAAAGCATTGCAAGCTTGGTTAGTAGCGCAACAGCTGGATAAAAAAACCACCTTGGCGCAACACATAAAAGTAGAAGCAGGCTGGAATAGCAGCGTGGAATGGGTGTTAAGTCAATCGCTGCATGCGCTGTGTTTAGAAAATGGTGACAGCCATTGGCAATCCGCATTAGTGCAATTGAATTCGGGACAATTGAATTTACTGCAATTAAACCCTCTCCCTAGCCCTCTCCCGCAGACGGGAGAGGGAATAAAAAAACCTCTACTATCCAAAGTTCATAGTAATTTAGATTTGTCGCCACTATTAAAAAATATTTATTGTGCGGAAAATTGGGAACAGGCTTTTGCCTTGCAAGCACAATTAGTCGATCAGGAAAGTATTATTACGGCGGATGGTATTTGGCTGGGCCGTCACTGGGTAAAAATAAATAAAGGTCAGGATCCTGCTAAAGGCGTGCTGCATCGTCAAGTTGCGCTAGAACAGCTCAGCGAAAAAATTGCAGAACAACAGGCGAGTTTAATTGAATTGTCACTGCAGCAAACTGAGAGTCAAGAAAATACTCAGAGTTTGGAGCAGCAGCGGGAACAATTACGCGCTCAGCTGAATCAATCACAAGCAGAGCAGGGTGAAGTAAAATCTCGCTGGCGTGCGCAGCAAGCAAAAACAGAACAGCAAGCAGCGCGACAAACTCAATTGGCTCGTGAGTTAATTGAATGCGAGCAGCAACTGCAATTGGAATATGATCAACTTTCGGTAGCGCGATTAACCCTGCAAACAGCGCTAGAAACTATGGCGGATAGTGAACAACTGCGCGAACAAAAACAACAAACTCGCGAGCAATTACGTCAGCAATTAACTGAGCGCAAACAACAAGCGCAGCAAGATCGTGATGCACTGCATGGTTTTGCTTTGCAGGAAAAACAATTACGTACTCAGCAAGACTCTTTGCAACACAGCATGTTGCGATTAAATCAGCAGGCTAATGATTTGCATCAGCGAGTCGTACAATTACAGGTTCAACAACAACAGCTGGCAGAAACTTCCGATTCCGATGAAGCAGCGCAAATCCGTTTACAGCAGTTGTTAGATTCGCGCGCGCAATTAGAAGAGGCGCTGACTAAAGCGCGACAAAGTTTACAAGATATTGAACATCGTTTACGTGAACAGGAAACTCGACGCAATAGCGCAGATGCGGCAACGCAAGTGGCGCGCAGTCAATTAGAGCAAGCGCGGATTAATAATCAGACCATCACAGTGCGTAGTGCTACTTTGCAAGAGCAATTGGCTGAAATGGATCTTGATTTAGCGGCTCTATTAGCTGGTTTAGCGGAGCGCGAAGAAGAAACCGTTTGGGAGCAAGCTTTAGAGCGAATTACTTCGCGGATTGAACGATTAGGCCCAGTGAATTTGGTCGCCATCGAAGAATATAATACCCAGCAAGAGCGCAAAACTTATTTGGATACGCAAAATGCAGATTTAGTCGAAGCATTAGAGACCTTAGAAACAGCAATTAAGAAAATTGATCGAGAAACGCGACAACGTTTCAAAGAAACCTTCGATTTGGTCAACGAAGGGATGCAGAATTTATTTCCGAAAATTTTTGGTGGTGGCCGTGCTTATTTAGAAATGACCGGCGAAGATATTTTAGATACGGGGGTGACCATTATGGCGCAGCCGCCGGGTAAGCGTAACAGCACCATTCATTTATTATCGGGTGGCGAAAAAGCGCTGACTGCGATTGCCTTAGTCTTTTCTATTTTCCAATTAAATCCTGCGCCTTTTTGTTTATTAGATGAAGTAGATGCGCCGTTAGATGATGCTAACGTGGGGCGATTCTGCCGTTTGGTCGAAGAGATGTCGAAAAAAGTACAATTTATTTATATCACCCATAATAAAATTGCCATGGAAATGGCTCATCATTTAATGGGTGTTACTATGCATGAAGCTGGGGTGTCGCGCTTGGTCGCGGTGAACGTAGAAGAAGCTGCGGCATTAGCTGAAGCCTAAAATTTGAGCGATAAAATTTAGTGCGTATTGCGGTACGTGCAGGTAGAATTTGCCGGTCTATAATTTGGGTAGAAACGGTTTTCAGAATTTCATAGGAGTGAACGATGGATATCCAGTTAGGGTTGCGAGAAGTTTTATTTTTGGCGGGATTAGCAGTAATTCTTCTCATTATTATTGATGGCGTGCGCCGTATGCGTAAATCACGTCAACAGGCTCATCAAGCTCAATTGGATGCTCAGCATGAATTGGATTTGTACAACAGCGAATTGCCTCGTGGCGGTGCTCGTAAAATTGATATGGATGATGTGATTCTGCAGGAAGAAGAAATAATTACTGTGATTGATGATATTCAAGAAGTGGATGCACAGCCAGAAACTGCGCCATTTCCTGCTTATCATCGCGATGTCATTATGGAGCCATCCAGCTATAGTCGTTCGGTCAGTATGGTGCGGACGATAAATCCAGTGCCTGTAGATCATGCAGTGCCGCTAGAAGATGACGAATGGGTTGAAGAAGCGCGTTATGAACGAGAGGTTGAGGAGGATAAATCCACTGCTCCCGTAGAAGAGATTATTATTGTTACTGTGATGGCAAAGAAAGGCGAAAATTTTTCTGGCAATTCTATTGTCAGTGCGGCAAAACAAGCCGGCCTTAAACATGGCGAAAGAAATATTTTTCATCGTGATGAGCAAGGTGGGATAGGCAAACGCGGGCATTTATTCAGTATGGCGAATGTATTAGAACCAGGTTCTTTTGATTTGCAGGAAACCCATAAAATACGGACACCAGGTGTTTGTTTCTTTTTAAATTTACCAGGCCCGAAAAAAAGTGTCCTTGCTTTTGAGTTATTGGTTGATGCAGCGCGTAAAATGGCAAAATCTTTAGGTGGAGAATTACAGGACGGTCGTCGTAATGTGCTGACCAGTAAAGGATTAGAACAATTGCGTCAACGCGTTGTTGATTTTGACAAGCGACATGCGCCACGTGCTTCTTCCATGGTGCATTGATTAATCATATCCCATGAGCCATGAATAAAACGCCTTCTAACCCCCCTTTACAAAAAGGGGGCGATCAACTTTCTGCCATAAAACAAGAAATTCATACACTTCGTCAAACCTTACGCGAACATAATTATAGCTATTATGTGTTAGATGATCCTGCGATTTCTGATGCGCACTACGATCAAATATTCCAACAATTATTAAAGCTTGAAACGCAATGCCCAGAATTAATCACTACAGACTCGCCAACTCAACGAGTGGGTGGTGAACCCCTTGCCGGATTTCAGCCAGTCGCTCATCGTTTACCTATGTTGTCATTGGATAATATTTTTGATCAGTCAGGCTTATTGGATTTTGATCGGCGCGTCCATGAGCGGTTATTGTTAGTTATTGAAGAGCCCATTACCTATATTTGCGAGCCTAAATTAGATGGCGTTGCGGTGAGTCTTATCTATGAAAAAGGCCAGTTGATTCGCGCAGCTACCCGCGGCGATGGTCAAACCGGAGAAGATGTTACTCAAAATATTCGCACCATTGCTTGCATCCCTTTGGTTCTGCGTGGCGAGCAACATCCCGATTGGTTGGAAGTGCGCGGTGAAGTATTTATTAGTAAATCTGGCTTTGCACAATTAAATCAAACAGCAACGGAGCATGGCGAAAAAAACTTTGCCAATGCGCGTAATGCGGCAGCAGGAAGCTTGCGGCAATTAGATTCCAAAATTACCGCTGTGCGTCCGCTGGAAATGATTTGTTATGGGGTCGGATTTGTTTCTGGCGGTGAGTCACCGGAAACTCCAGCTTTGCTGGCAACCACTCATTCCCAAACAATGGATTTATTAAAAGATTGGGGATTGCGCATTAATCCAGCGAGTAAACTATGTCACGGTATTAATGAATGTCAGCAGTATTACGAAAAACTGTGTATTGAGCGCACCGATTTTAATTATGAAATGGATGGTGTTGTTTGCAAGATAGATAATTTTTCCCAACAAGAACAACTAGGTTTTGTAGCGCGAGCGCCGCGCTGGGCAACCGCCTATAAATTTCCTGCGCAAGAAGGCATTACCACTTTAGAAGCGGTGGAATTTCAAGTAGGGCGTACCGGTGTAATTACTCCGGTAGCGCGATTAACGCCCATTCAATTGGGCGGCGTGACGATTAGCAATGCTACCTTGCATAACCAAGACGAAATTCAACGACTTGATATTCAGGTTGGCGATCAGGTGGTGGTATACCGTGCGGGCGATGTTATTCCAAAAATACACAGTGTATTTCAGCGCAGCAATCATCGACAAAAAATTCATTTCCCGCAGCAGTGTCCAGAATGCAATGCTGAATTAGAAAATTCCGATGCAGAATCTGCTGTACGTTGTAGTGGTGGCCTCGCTTGTCCTGCGCAATTAAAAGAAACGCTTAAACATTTTGCCAGTCGTCGCGCCATGGATATTGAAGGCCTGGGTGATAAATTAGTTGAGCAGTTAGTTAATCAAGGGCTGGTTAAACAGATCGCGGATTTATATGAGTTAACAGCAGAGCAATTAGCTGGCTTAGAGCGTATGGCAGAAAAATCAGCGCAGAATATATTAACTGCATTAGAAAAATCTAAAGCTACGCAATTACCGCGATTTCTCTATGGATTAGGCATTCGTGAAGTGGGCGAAGCAACGGCATTGAATTTGGCGCAATATTTCGGTGAGTTAGAAGCAATAATGGCTGCTGATGAAGAGCAATTATTAGCAGTAACCGATATTGGTCCAGTAGTCGCCCAACATATTCTAACCTTCTTTAAACAAACGCAAAATCGTCAAATAATCGCCAAATTATTGGCAGCTAATATTCATTGGCCTCATTTGGATAAAAAAATAGAGAAAGCTAGTGAGAATCAACCTTTGCAGGGAAAAACTTTTGTCCTTACGGGCAGCCTTGCCCAGATGACACGAGAAGAAGCTAAGCAACAGCTGCAAGCCTTGGGCGCCAAGGTCAGTGATAGCGTGTCTTCCAAAACCAATTATCTGGTGGCGGGAGAGAATGCAGGCTCTAAATTAACTAAAGCCCAGACATTGGGCGTTCCGGTGCTCACAGAAGAAGCCCTGCATTTACTGTTAATTCACCGATAGAATACAAAAAATCGCACTTTCTCATAATTTGTTGCCTTGTAGATTAAACAGTCTCCATGATAAGTTTGTCAGCTAAGGATGCAAATAATCCTTAGAAAAAATTTATAGAGAGAGTTTTTGTTATGTTTGCAGTCGATTTAACTCATCAAGCTTCCGTTATTGCTAGTTCAGTATTGGGCAAGGTTGAATCTACCAGTCGGCCTGCTCGAACCGCTTTCTCTCATTCGAATGCAATGATATCTGAAAGTTATGCACATAAGTTGGCAGATATTAATTCAGTAGTCTTATCGAACAGCGTGTATTTTTTGAAATTTAAATTAGGTGTTATTGAAGCGAAAAAAACACAAATGAGATTCAGCGCCATAGAGCAAAAGCTACTGCAAAGAATAGAAAAATTTCTGGTTGCGGTTAAAACGGTACAGCCTAGAGAGATAATTGAACAGTGCTTGTTAGAAGTCTCTAGTCTATGGATTAAAGCAAATAAACAACAAGAAGCGCTCAAGAAAAAAGCGGTGACTGATAACAGCAAAGATTTTTTTACTCGGCTAATGACAATATCAGAGCAAGCAGAGAAAAAAATACCAGTGAAAGAAAATAACTTGCTTGCTCGATTGAATGAGCTTGCAAAGGAACCTTTTGGTGAATGTTTTGCTTGGTGTATTCTTGGTGGTGTGTGATGGATGAATTATTAGAAACAACAGAGGTGAATATTATGTCTGCTTTATATGCTTTAGACTATTGCGCGGCCCCATCCGTATTATCTAAAAACAGCGAAGATTTTTCTGCGATAAAACAATTTAAATTACGTATTCCTACCCGCGATGATTGGAAGGTGGCCCGTCAAGCCGGCGTGCTTACCGAACAGTGCATGCGCAATATGGAGCATGGCGTGGTAGGTTTTATTTTAGGTGTAGCCTGCGATGCTGCTGTAGAAGATTTAGAAGAGGCGGCACGATTAATGATTGCACAAGAGCGGGTATTGCAATCCCATCTTGCTCAGCAAGCAGAAGTAAAAGATAAATTATGGGTTTATTTAACCAATATAAAATCCATTGTGAATATTGTTAAACGATATTTTCCTGTTTAAGCATCCAAGAAAGAGAGTAGTATTATGGAACATTCCATTAGCCCAGCTGGAAATAGCTCTATATTTTCACCGGTAGTAGAGCAACAAAAAAATTCCCCCCTTGCTGATGCAGGGCGCGCGCTAACTCCATCACCAAGAAGTTTAACTTTAGTTCCTATTAATAGCCCATCCGATGGTAATGTCAGTTTAAGTCGAGCAGGTTCCCTAGAAAGTTCAGATGATTTAGATGATCTTCCGCCGCCACCGCCATTGCTAACTGAAGGATCTTTCAGTGATGAGTTAGGAGAGATGCCGCCACCGCCCGCTGAAGAGGAAATTTATGGTTCACATGCAGCGTTAGATCATTCTCAATCAACGACAACGTCAGGTCAGGCATCTACTTTACAGCGAGAAAACACGGTTTTTGCGACAATTGATCATGATGCTACGAAAGCTGGTCAAGAGGCTAAGAGTAGTACCTTTCGTCGCGGAACGGCATTTAGAGGCAAGCCACAAGAAGTGCCACGGCCACGGATAAGTATTCCAGCGACAGCTTCAGCAAATCGATT
>CAXNEI010000045.1:0-7681 GCA_964201195.1 Gammaproteobacteria bacterium | reverse complement strand
TGGTTTTAAGGTTGTCGAGTTTCATGATCGTTTTCATCCTTTGATCATGAAGACAGAACGAAAATCAAGCAATGTAGGCTTTGTTTAGACTCACTTCATATTGGAATCACACCCCTTCCTTTAGACTCACTTCATATTGGATAAGGCTACTAATTTAAAAAATCGGTGCATTCTATACACAATAACTTAGGAAGTGAAAGGGTCAGAAAATATAATCCACTGTATTTCTGTGAATGATAAGGATGTTGAAAGGATTGTTGTTTTATCAAACAGGAAACTGTAGGATTCTTCAGGTTTTCACCCGTGAGTTACTTGGCTAACTAGTGTGTTTTATAAGCATCAGTAAGGAAGGCAGCATGTCGTTTAATTCTTCTATTTCTTCGGCAATTACTGCTCATTCTGCGGCAAATTCTTGTACAGTTTTTCCAGCGCATCAAAACGTAGTACCTCAAGCCGTTTCACTGAATTTGTTAGCCAGCGATAGTGGAATGCCTGACAATGGAAAAATGCCGAAAATAACATCTTCATTTCAATCGATGAAGGTGTCATCACCAATGTCCTTAGAGGATTTGTTAGGCATAAGCGACATTCCTCAGCAAACAGAATTGTGTTTATGTCTCAGTCAGCTATCAGGGCTAAATATTACCCCGACTGAGCAAGAACAAACCATAAGCCAAATTAAACAACTGTTGAATAAACAGAATTCAGCAATTTTTGGCGAGCAAGAAATCGGTGCATTGCTGAAGTTATTGACTGGCTCGAATGGTATACAGACTCCTTCAGATTTGTATGCTGCTCGTCCAGAAGTTGTATTGGAAATTGTGCAGTATGCTAAGGAAATTGGCGTTGCTTTACCTGTCCATAAAGAAGCTTTGTCTAACGCTCTGGCGCTGGCCCTGCAATATAGAATTTCAACTCAATTAGATGCAGATCCGAATCAAGTCATTGATCTAACCAATATCCAAGAGATGATTAAGGTTGCTAAGGCGTATAATGATTCAGAGGATATTTTTGATGCTGCGGCATTTTCTAGGATTATTGGAATAGTAAAAAATCGGTTTTTAGAAAAGTACACTACCCCTTGGCAAGGCGCGACCAGTAATACCAAGGCCTTTATTGTGCTGGATTACTATCTCAAGTTTTTTAACGACAATGCCATTCCTTATGATGTATCGCTGGTAGATATAACGTTTAAAATGTCTGCTCATGCAAAAATCTATTCGCAGCAAGACGCGAATTTAAAAATAAAAGATTTTTTAGCAACACATGGTGTAGAAGTAATTCAAATAGAAGCACGCCTTGTACAAGCAAAGAGCGGTGCAACAGTGGTCTCGAGCTCAACTATGAAGGGTGCCTTCCATGCAGATAATTTAGATGATAGTGGTTTGGAGTTGGAGCAAGAAGAGGGCGCATCATCAAAAATAGCTATAGAAAAACCCGTGACGCCTACGAAAAGAGCTTGGCTAGACAAACTGCCTCTAGGCACAACTGTGTAGTTGTTTCATTGGGTAGTGGCGAGAGAGATGGCAGCTTTACATCGCCTGAATGGTTTGCACTTGCTGCGATAATTTCTGCAAACTCTCTGTTGCTTCATTTAATGAGGCACGTTCCTTTTCAACCACTGCAGCAGGTGCACGATCGGTAAATTGTGGATTGCTCAATTTATCTGTTAATCGTTGCACTTCACCTTCTTGCTTTTGCATTAATTTAGTCAGCCGCTGAATTTCTGCTTCCTTGTCGATAAGATCAGCCATGGGAACTAACAATTCTAGCGAGCCGACCCATTGCGTCGCAAATAATGTCGTTGAATTTCCCTCAAGCCACTCCATGCTGCTGAGTTTTGCTTGCGCAATTAAATTTGCCTGATAAGTCTTCGTGCGTTGTTTATCTTGCGCATCACCACCACGGAAAAACAACGGAATTCTTTTCGCTGGCGATACATTCATTTCGCCGCGTAAATTACGTACTGCAGTAATCGCTGCTTTTAGCCAGGTGACTTCCTGCTCCGCTGCTTCATTCCGTAATTCCACTTGAATCTGCGGAAACGGCTGAATCATAATGCTGTCGCCAGCAATGTTCAGTTTAGTTTTAATTTCTTGCCAAATAGTTTCGGTAATAAAAGGCATAATGGGATGCATCAAACGCAATAAATTTTCTAGCACCGACAATAAGGTAAATTGAGTAGATTGCTTTTGTTGCGCAGAAGCAGTTTCATCTTGCAGCACTTGCTTAGATAATTCCAAATACCAATCGCAGTATTCATACCAAGTGAAATCGTAAATATGTTGTGCTGCATGATCAAAACGAAATTGTTCTAATGCTTGCGTAGTCTCATCGATAGTGGTTTGCAAGCGCGATAGAATCCAACGATCAATCACATTCAATGAAATTAAGTCTGGCGCTTGAGTGAAAGTTGCTTGCTCTGTATTCATCAATACCCCAGTATTCATTAATACAAAGCGCGCTGCATTCCATAATTTATTGCAGAAATTGCGGTAGCCTTCAATGCGGCCCATATCGAATTGAATATCGCGACCGGTGGAAGCCAATGAACAGAAAGTAAAACGCAACGCATCGGTGCCGTAGGAAGCAATGCCTTCAGGAAATTGTTTGCGAGTGGTTTTTTCAATTTTTTGCGCCATTTGCGGTTGCATCAATCCTTGGGCGCGCTTAGCAACCAAATCATCCAATTGAATGCCGTCAATTAAATCTAAAGGATCTAATACATTGCCCTTCGACTTAGACATTTTCTGACCTTCAGAATCACGCACTAAACCGTGGACATAGACTTTCTTAAACGGAATTTCGCCGGTGAATTTCAGTGTCATCATAATCATCCGGGCAACCCAGAAGAAAATAATATCGAAGCCAGTCACCAAGACATCGGTAGGATGGAATTTTTTTAACGCTTCTGTTTGCTCTGGCCAACCCAAAGTAGAAAAAGTCCACAGTGCAGAAGAAAACCAAGTATCTAATACATCTTCATCTTGGTGTAATTGAATGGCATCAGGAATATTATTTTTTTCGCGAACACTTTGTTCATTTTCGCCCACATAGACTTTGCCTTGTTCATCGTACCAAGCGGGAATGCGATGACCCCACCATAATTGTCGGCTGATGCACCAATCTTGAATATTGCGCATCCAAGAAAAATAAGTGTTCTCCCAATTTTTTGGCACAAATTCAATGTCACCATTTTCTACGGCGCGAATTGCAGGTTCTGCTAACGGCGCAACTTTGACATACCACTGGTAAGTCAAGAAAGGTTCAATCACCACGCCGGATCTATCACCCCGTGGAATTTTTAAAGTATGGGGAACAATTTTTTCGACTAAACCTAATGCTTCTAAATCAGCGACGACTTTTTTGCGCGCGACAAAACGATCGAGACCTTGATAAGCGATAGGCACTTGATCATTTAAAGTTGCATCAATGGTTAAAATATTAATGACAGGTAATTGATGACGCAGACCCATTTCATAATCATTAAAATCATGAGCCGGGGTAATTTTTACTGCGCCTGTGCCAAAATCTTTATCAACGTAATCGTCTGCAATAATCGGGATTAAGCGATCTGTTATTGGCAGTTTTACTTGTTGGCCAATTAAATGTTTGTAGCGCTCATCGTCAGGATGCACAGCAACAGCAGAATCACCCAGCATGGTTTCTGGTCGTGTGGTGGCAACGGTAATTGTTTCATTGGAATTTTCTACCGGATAATTGAAATACCACATGCTGCCGGCTTCTTCTTCCGAGATGACTTCTAGGTCGGAAATCGCCGTATGTAATTTCGGATCCCAATTCACCAAACGTTGACCGCGATAAATTAAGCCTTCTTCATGCAGCTCAATAAAAACTTTTTGCACGGCTTTAGATAAGCTCGGATCCATGGTGAAGCGTTCACGGGACCAATCTAAGCTAGCGCCCATGCGGCGTAATTGTTGAGTGATGCGACCGCCGGATTCCGCTTTCCATTGCCAGACTTTTTCAATAAAGTTTTCACGTCCTAAGGCGTGTCTTGTTAGATCCTGCGCAGCGAGTTGACGCTCGACTACCATTTGAGTCGCGATGCCGGCGTGATCAGTGCCCGCTTGCCACAAAGTGCTACAGCCTTTCATTCGGTGATAACGAATTAGTGCATCCATCAAAGTATTTTGAAAGGCGTGACCCATATGCAAACTGCCGGTGACATTCGGCGGTGGAGTCATAATGCAGTAGGGTTGCGCGTTGGCATCTGTGGACGGCGCAAAATAGCCGCGCTGTTCCCAGCGTTCATACCAGAGTTGTTCGTTGGCTTGAGGATTGAAGGTGGTTTCCATAGTGTAGAGCTATATTATAAAGCGAGAGGTTAGGAGTTAAGAATGGTGGGCAAGTTTACCTGTTCATTCAACCTTTGACCACGTTATCATCCCTGGTTAAAGTATGACGCTTCATTTTGAGGACTTGCCGTGAAACAGCCTTATATCATCGCGCCTTCTATTTTATCTGCTGACTTCGCTCGTTTGGGTGAAGAGACGCAGTCTGTGTTGACTGCTGGCGCTGATTGGATTCATTTTGATGTGATGGATAATCACTACGTGCCGAATTTAACTATTGGGCCCATGGTGTGTCGCGCGCTGCGCAATCATGGCATTCAAGCGCCCATCGATGTGCATTTGATGGTGCGGCCAGTGGATCGATTGATTGGCGATTTTATTGAAGCCGGCGCGAGCATTATTACTTTTCATCCAGAGGCCAGTGATCATGTGGATCGCAGTTTGAGTTTAATTCGTGCTGCTGGGCTGAAATCTGGGTTGGCGTTAAATCCTGCTACCTCGCTGGATTATTTGGATTATGTGATGGACAAGGTGGACATGATTTTACTCATGTCAGTGAATCCTGGTTTCGGTGGCCAAGCTTTTATTCCTGGCACTTTGGAAAAAATTCGCCAAGTGCGCGCAAAAATTGATGCCAGTGGTTTGCCCATTCGTTTGGAAGTGGATGGCGGCATTAGCGGAAAAAATATTGCGGCAGTAGCGCAGGCCGGTGCTGATACTTTTGTGGCTGGCTCGGCAATTTTTGGTGCGCAGAATTATAAAGCGGTTATCAATGATTTTCGGCAGCAATTGGGTTAGGGAAAAATTATGTCTCCTGAACAATTTCAACAATTCGCAGCGCAAGGCTATAACCATATTCCGGTGGCGCAGCAATGTATGGCGGATTTCGATACGCCGTTGAGCACTTATTTAAAATGTGCCAACGCAGCCTATTCTTATTTATTTGAATCGGTACAAGGCGGCGAAAAGTGGGGGCGTTATTCTATTATTGGTTTACCTTGCCAAACACGATTGCACATTCGTGATCGAACTATTTTTATTGAGCAAGGTGATCAAGTTTTAGAAACGCATCAGGTTGAAGATCCGTTGGCTTTTGTCGAAAGTTTTAAAGCGCGTTATCGTGTGCCAGAGATGACAGATTTGCCGCGATTTTATGGCGGTTTAGTCGGCTATTTTGGTTATGATATTGTACGTTATATTGAGCCTCGCTTAGATAAAAAACAACAAACAGATCCTTTGCAATTGCCCGATATTTTATTAATGGTTTCCGATGAAATTGTGGTGTTCGATAATTTGCGTGGCACCAGTCATGTGATTGTCTATGCCGATCCAGCGCAACCTAATGCATTAGCAAAAGCCAATGAGCGGATTGCAGAAATTATTCAGCAATTGCAAACACCTTATGTGTTGCCACTAGCAGATAAAAAAGAATCGGTTCGTGAAACCGATTTTATTTCGCAAACCAGCGAAGTTGAATTTACTCAGATGATTGAGAAAATTAAAGACTACATAGCCGCTGGCGATGTAATGCAAGTGGTGCCTTCTCGTCGAATGGCCATTGATTATGAAGGCTCACCGATTAATGTCTATCGTGCTTTGCGTTGTTTAAATCCCAGTCCCTATTTGTTTTTTCTTAATCTCGACGATCATCATATCATTGGTTCTTCGCCAGAAATTTTAACACGACTACAAGATAATATTTTGTGTGTGCGACCTTTGGCTGGTACACGACCACGGGGGAAAACGGAAGCAGAAGATCTGCAATTAGAAAAAGAATTATTAGCTGACCCGAAAGAAATTGCCGAACATGTGATGTTAATTGATTTGGGTCGCAACGATATTGGTCGAGTAAGTCAGTCGGGTTCCGTGAGAGTCACACAAAATTGTATGGTCGAGCGTTATTCTCACGTAATGCATATTGTGTCGAATGTGGAAGGTGAGCTTAAACCAGGTTTAACGGCGATTGATGTGTTGCGTGCCACTTTTCCTGCAGGTACTTTATCAGGCGCACCAAAAGTTCGTGCGATGGAAATTATTCAGGAACTTGAGCCAGTGAAACGTAGTATTTATGGTGGTGCTGTGGGTTATTTAGGTTGGGATGATGAAATGGATATGGCAATTGCGATTCGCACAGCGGTGATTAAAGATAAAAAATTATACGTGCAAGCCGGCGCAGGCATTGTAGCTGATTCGGTGCCAGCATCCGAATGGGCGGAAACACAAAACAAAGGTCGTGCTTTATTTCGAGCAGTGGCGATGGCAAAAAATGGGTTGATACCAGAATGAGTTGGCAATTACATCCGCAATTATTAGCAGACTGTTATGAATTAATGACCCACCAAGGCATTCATATTTTATTGAAGAAAGAAAAAGCTATTCCCTGGATAATTTTAGTGCCGAAAACAGCCCAGCGAGATTTGTATGAGTTGGATGCAGAAGTGTTCGCTCATCTGTTAGGCCAGATGAAAAAATTGTCGCAGTATCTAAAACTGAAATTCTCCGCCGATAAAATTAACGTAGCAGAGATAGGCAATGTGGTGCCGCAGATGCATATTCATATCGTAGCGAGAAAACAGCAAGATGCTTGTTGGCCTGGTGTGGCGTGGGGAAAAACACTGGATGCGGCAACTTATTCAACAGGGGAAGTGAAAATGATACAGCAGGAAGTTATTGAATTATTTGGTGAGGTTGTGTGATGAAAAAATCAGTGAAAGCAGCTTTATTATCCGCGTTGGTTTTTCCCGGTAGCGGACATTTGATGTTGAAATCCCGTGTGCGCGGTTTTATTTTGTGCGCGGTGAGTTTAGGCAGCGTCGCTTTTTTAATGAATCATGCCATGCAACAAGCTTTTTCCGTGATGGACAGTTTGCAAACCAGTTTAGCTGCTGGTGCTTCTCCGCAAGCAATGAGTAATGCATTAACCTCCGTTGATCAAGGTGAAGAATCCATCACGGTGAAATTAGCCACTTGGGCAGTAATGGGCTGTTGGATTTTCGGCGTGATCGATGCGTATCGGTTGGGCAAGGAAGCAGATAAGGTGAATTAAAAAGGAATTTCTCATGGCAAAAATTAACAGAGAAAAAACTCAACCAAGCAATTTTGGAAAACTTGGTGAGGGTAAAGATATGAGTGGCCTGCTTCAGGTATCCAATATTGAAAGTCGTATTTATACCTTGCGAGGGATGCAGGTGATGATTGACCTTGACTTAGCAATACTATACGGCGTTCAAACTAAAAGACTTAACGAGCAGGTTAAGCGTAATATTGATAGATTTCCCGAGAATTTTCGCTTTCAGCTTACGCGGATTGAGACCAATGAACTGGTCGCAAATTGCGACCGGTTAACCGGATTAAAGCACTCCTCT
>CAXNEI010000044.1:0-7830 GCA_964201195.1 Gammaproteobacteria bacterium | reverse complement strand
GACCTCCATCGATAACCTCTAAAGACAGCGCCATCGGAATCAATGATAGCCAAACCACAAATAATAAAAATTGTGAAGAAGACGAAGAAGGAATATTACCTATTTTTTCAGCATGCGAAACTGATGCCTTAGATAATACAACGAACAGCTCAGCTAATTTCTCAACAATATCGGCGCAAGAATTAGATATTGCGATAATGCCATTTGATAGTGTATCGGATGCCGAATTAAGAGCCTTATTCAAAGATGATGAAACGGAGGAGGACGGCTATCAGGGGGACGACTATAGAGACATAGAAAGCACGTATAGGAGTCAAATTACTGAGTTTGTACTTGATAAAAGCCATATTGGCAATGGGAGTCTTTTTACTGGTATTACATGTGCGCATGATGGTGAAATTGAGTATGGCTTTGATTTTAATTCTCCCGCCAATGGAAGTCCTTCGCCAATATCAGTTGAGTTAGAAGAAACGATACCGCCGCCACCAAAAGAAAAATACTCGCCATTTTTAGCAAGCAGGGGCGTCGAGGCGCCTAAAGATGCGCCTAAGAGCGCACCTAAAATAGAGATTCAAGCGATACTGACTGATAGCATCAAAAGAAACATTCCCGAGCAGGAACAACAAGAATTAATCGCTTTAGCAAAGTCAGTGTTTACTGCGTTAGGCGAATTCTTGCATAAAGAGCAAAATCCAGAAATTGATGATCGCACAGCAGAGCAAAAAAGCATGCAAACTTATCTCCAAAACAGCGTGAATAATCCTCAAACACCCTGGTTAAAAGCTTTTAGTAGCGTGACAATCAAAACAAGCTACTCCGATTCACCGCAAGATAATGTGCAAGAAACCTGGGTTTAGCATTACATTAATTTGACCTACCAAAATCTAACCTGTAGTATGCCCTGTAATAGAAGATCCCTTTGTATTATTACGGGAAAATATTTATGTCCATACCACAATCAACAATAACTGGCGCAACACAAACAGTTGAACAAATAAAAATAGCGTTCGCTGAAGCGGGAAAACTTGGTCTTGTAAATGATTTAGTTAACACTGCTCCGGCAAAATTTAATTCCTCTCTATTTAACAGCGACCAGCGAGCGGCAACATCAACAGCGCATTTAGAGCAAATAATAACATCTGCGACACCACAGCCTAGATTATCTCCTAGCGTTGACAGTACAACACCTACTGCACAAATAAATACTTCAGGCTCTGGCACAGAAGGAGATGCTGCAACCGTCGCCGATGATAATTCATCAAGAGCTAGCGCCTCATTATCGCATCAATCTTCTAGCTCAAGCATACCTGATAATGCGAAGCGTCCTGATTCGGTAAACTCTAGCGGAGCCATATTTAAACCCATTGCAACAAATGAATCCCAGCCTGCTACAGGCAAATTAATACGACCACAAGCAATATCAATCACACCCGCCGAAGAATCATCTTCTGATCCTATTATCGAAGCAGCAAAACCTGCTGTATTAGGTGCTCATGACAACGATGACTATGCCAGCAGCGCTATCCCATTAGCGGAAATAGAAACTGCAGATGATGAACCACCACCAAACCCAGCTGAGTTTCTAAGCGTGCTTAGCTTTTTAGCAACGCATGATCCTGATTTATCGGATGATGAAGAATCTGATAAAGCCTCTGCAAAAGCAACACCGACTCAAGTAGAAGCAACACCGCCACAACGACAAAAAAGAACTGATCTTAGTGATATATATGCTGAAGCAATTAACTCAAATAACTCAAATAACTCAAACAACGCCACTGAAGAAGAAGCTCCACTTATAACGCGAGACGAAGTTGACGCGATAGTCGTGTCAACCAGTACATCATCTACAAAACAATCGTTCTCTCCTACTTATTTTGATGATAACGGTCAACTGGTAACACATTCAGAGCCCAGGAAATCTGTTGGGCAAAGAATAAAACATCTATTCAGCTCGACTTTTCCTGTTAAAACAACGAGCACCAGATCTGAAACTGTGCCCACTCAACCACCGAAAGAAAGCACACGCCCTTCAATTATTCCAACTGTTCATCTTCCATTTCGTCATAGCGTAGACTCAGTAACTCTCACCGAGCCAGATAATGGAGTAGACGAAGTCACTATTTTCAATGAATTTGATCAGAGAAGTGTTTCCTATAGCGGATCTACTACAGTAAATCAAAAAGGAGAATTTATTCCTAAAACAGGAATACTCACTCTTTACGAACCTAATCATGATATTACGGAAGCTGGTGATTTCATCTTTTCTGATGAAAAATCAAATAGCTATCATCTGAAAAATGGAACACGCATAACTGAATACGAAGATGGAAAAAAAACAATAGAACATGTCAAAGCAGGTCAAACAGTAAAAACTGACATCATCGATGCTGAAATACCTCAACGCTCCCTTTATATTGAACGGCCAGATCCATTAAAAGATCTAGAATCAGTTTTTGTTTTACCCAAAAAACCATCCGCTTGGCAGCGAGTGTTGCAATTCTTCCAGCGCAATACCGCAACACCTATTGCTCCAATCACTATTGCGACAGCCCCCATAACGACCGAACTAACCCCGAAGAGCGCCTTTAAGCAAAAAACAGAGGGTAATTATACACTGACTTATTTAGCTTCTGGATCAGTTACGCTGAAACGACAGCTGGAACAACCCAGCCGAAAACCAATCACTAACCTGACTACAAATACACAAGCAGTAGATGAAAATAACAAGCCACGCTTCTCAAATGAAATTATCTATACCACAAAAGAACATACGGAAATCTATAGCGCTGAACGACTCAAAGCCCTTGGTGCTGTTTATGGTCAATTAGAAATAAACACTGCTGATGACGGCACAGAAATTCAAGCCGGATTATTCTATCTTGATAAAGCAGGAAGACCCGCTTTATCACTCGGAACAATTACTGTGCAAAATAGTGATGGACAAATAATCAAAAAACTTTCTGGTAAATTTTCGCCTACTGGAAAAACACTATATCCCTACATACTTGAGCGAGACATTACCACTGAACAAGAAATCATAAAAAAAGGAACGCTTTTTACGGATATAACACATCTCATACAACCACAGGAAATAAAAAACGCCTGTAAAAAAGTTGCCTATACGGAACAAGATAACACTGGCGCTCTTAAGTTAGCAGAAGGCGATGAGAAAAAATACGATCCTGCTTCTGGTAACTTATTAAGCGAAGTTTCCGTCGGAAAAATAGAAGGCAAACAAAAGCAACCGATTTCCTATAGCCCCGCTTATTACCCAGCAGAAGCTGAGGAGCCACGCTTTGAAAGTACAAGACAACTCTTATCCACATCAGGCCACCAACCACAGAATTCACTAGAAGTTCATGCGCCAAACTCCGCTCGACAAAGCCCTGCTTCAAGCCCTGTTCCAGTACGTCGGCCACAAGCACAACCTGTTGAGCCTGAGTATGCAACCTTGGATGAAATAGATGCTGACGATGAAAGTGATTATGAACAAATAATCCCTTATCTTAATTTTTCATCAGATTCAGATAATGATGAGATTGATCCTAATTATGCACGCCTCAGCACAGTGAGAGCCCAACCAGAAAGCACAAAAATATCGCAATCACAACAAACGCCATCTCGCTTCTCGCGTTTACCATCTTATGCGCGTAAAACAATTAGCAATAAAAAACCTGTCATTGCTGTTAAAAAACATAATGGCCAAGACGATATCTACGCAACAGCTGCCCCTAAATCTCAAAGATCGCAATCTTCGGCAAATTCACCGCAGCTACCACCAAGAGCACTCATTAAAGTGCCTGAGCATTCTCCAGCAGAGTCAATTTATTCTGATCCACAAGATGCGATAAATAGAATATACGATACACCGCAAAAAATATTGGGCACACTACCTGCTGAACAACCCACTTACGACGTTGTGGAAGTAACGCCTGGCCAACAAGAAAAGCTTGAACAACTAGTACAGCAACAAAGGCAAGTGGCGACAACAGAGCCAGCTTATATGACAATGCAACCTCAAATACGTCGCCATCCTTTGGCAGACTCTATTTTCTTGATGCTTAATAATGTTGTTGCTACACTAGATGCTCATCAATCAACTGACAGACAAATAACAGCAACTCAAAATGATGAAGCAGAAATTGTTCGGTTAAATACGCAACTAACCCAACAACGCAGATCAAGTCCTAGCGCTAATGATGATCCCGACATAATTGACTCTCAAGCAGGCGCTACAGCTAGCGACATAGCAACTTTAATGAAAAGCGTAGCTCCCACTAGCCATATAAAACCTGATGCTGACTTTGCTAAGCGCTCTGCTGTCCGCGCTATTTTAGAAAAAGATCAAGGCGATAATTTTTTTGGCAAGTACGGAGCTCGCTCAATTGCCGGGTATGCCTCCAATGATAACGGAGAGAAGGATAACGAATTTATTGCTGATGTTTTTCTTGCTGACAAAAATAAAGAAGAAATGAAACAGCTAGTGACTTATGCACTAAGCACAAGAGATGCAGTAATTACAGCACTACAAGCTATCAAGTTGTTTGAAGCACTTGGGTTAGCATCTTTGCATACAGATATATAGCTTTTTCAAAGCAGTCTCTTGCCAATCATGAAAATGATTAATTTTTAACCTCCTTTATTTAGCTGACGAACCGATTGACGTCAGCTAGTCACCTCACGCACAATCTGCCCTGCTTTTTATTTGTTTTTTCTTAGCAGGATAACACTCATGGATTATCATCAAATCATCACCTTAGAATCAGGAAAACGTGGCGGCAAACCCTGTATCCGAGGTTTGCGCATGACCGTTTATGATGTTTTAGACTATTTAGCATCCGGCATGACGCCTGAGCAAATTGTAGAAGATTTCGACTACTTAACGCTTGAGGATATTCGAGCCTGCTTGGCCTATGCAGCTGATAGAGAACACCAGCAATGGGTTATTAATCAGTGAAATTATTATTCGACGAAAATCTCTCGCCAAAATTAGTCACTACTCTAATTCAAGCGCGGCAATTGTAGTAACAAGCAAATAGAATTAATTCTACGAAATAAAGTAAAGCAATTAACTGACTTTTTCGATGCAGCTGATTCAGCTTTTTTAGTTCTACTGTAATAAGGATTTTTTTAATGATTAGCCTTTATCCATCCTTAAATTTCGCCCTCGGCGAAACCCTTGATGCCCTCAAAGATATGGTGCATCAATTTGCTCAACAAGAAATTGCGCCTATCGCCGCACAAATTGATCGCGATAATGCTTTCCCTAATCATTTATGGCGCCGCTTTGGCGAGTTGGGTTTATTAGGCATCACTGTCAGCGAAGAATACGGTGGCGTTGATTTAGGTTATCTAGCTCACGTATTAATTGCTGAAGAAATTTCTCGCGCGTCGGCTTCTGTGGGTTTGAGTTATGGCGCTCACTCGAATTTGTGCGTCAATCAAATTTATCGCAACGGCAGCGAAGCACAAAAACAAAAATATCTACCGAAATTAATTAGTGGCGAACATATTGGTGCTTTGGCCATGAGCGAGCCAGAAGCGGGCTCCGATGTAGTAAGCATGAAATTGCGCGCGACTGATCAAGGTGATCATTACGTGTTAAACGGCACAAAAATGTGGATCACTAATGGTCCTGATGCACACACTTATGTGATTTACGCAAAAACGGAAGCCGATCAAGGCCCGCGCGGAATTAGCGCTTTCATTGTAGAACGCGATACAGCTGGATTTTCTCGCGGCCCGAAACTCGATAAATTAGGCATGCGTGGTTCCAATACCTGCGAATTAATTTTTGAAAATTGCAAAGTGCCGAAAGAGAATATTTTAGGTGGTATGAATCAAGGCGTAAAAGTATTAATGAGCGGTTTGGATTACGAGCGCATTGTACTCTCTGGTGGGCCCATTGGGTTAATGCAAGCTTGTTTGGATCAAGTGATTCCTTATGTGCATCAACGCAAACAATTCGGTCAGCCTATTGGAGAATTTCAATTAATCCAAGGCAAACTAGCTGACATGTACACCTTCACTCAAGCCTCGCGTTCTTATTTATATAGCGTGGCGCGTGCTGCTGATCGTGGTGAAGCAACCCGTAAAGATGCGGCAGCAGTCATTTTATTTACTGCAGAACGCGCAACACAAATGGCGCTCGATAGCATTCAGTTGTTAGGCGGCAATGGTTATATTAATGACTTCCCCACCGGGCGATTATTACGTGATGCAAAACTCTATGAAATTGGTGCCGGCACTTCAGAAATTCGCCGCATGTTAATTGGGCGCGAATTGTATCGGGAAACTTGTTAGCAAAATAATTCGTTCGCCCTGAGCTCGTCGAAGGGCCAGCCAGTTGAAAATGGGCTTCGACAGGCTCAGCCCGAACGGAAAAAAGCTCAGCCCGAATAATTTATCCTTACTAGGTACTTAATATTTGTTATGACCACACTCACCAGCAAAATTAATCCACGCAGCGAAGCTTTTCTACTTAACCAACAACACAATATGGCGTTGGTGGAAGATTTAAACCAACTTGCGCAATCATTGAAGCAAGGCGGCGGTGAACAATCACAAGCTCGTCATTTAGCGCGCGGAAAATTATTACCCCGCGACCGCGTACAGCACTTGTTAGATCCTGGTTCACCTTTTTTAGAAATTGGTCAATTAGCTGCGCATAAAGTTTACGATGAGATATTGCCCTCTGCGGGCATCATTACCGGTATTGGTCGCGTCAGCGGTCAAGAATGTATGATTGTGGCGAATGACGCTACGGTAAAAGGCGGTACCTATTATCCGCTCACGGTAAAAAAACATTTACGCGCACAAACCATCGCAGCAGAAAATCATTTACCTTGCGTCTATTTAGTGGATTCTGGCGGCGCCAATTTACCGCAGCAAAAAGATGTATTTCCTGATCAACATCACTTCGGCCGAATTTTTTTCAATCAAGCCAATTTATCCGCGCGCAATATTCCGCAAATTGCGGTGGTCATGGGTTCTTGCACGGCCGGCGGCGCTTATGTGCCTGCCATGTGCGATGAAAGTATTATCGTTAAACAACAAGGTACGATTTTTCTCGGCGGCCCACCTTTAGTAAAAGCAGCTACTGGAGAGATAGTCAGCGCAGAAGAGCTCGGCGGCGCCGATGTACATTGTCGAATTTCCGGTGTGGCTGATCATTATGCTTTAAATGATGAACATGCTTTGCAACTCGCTCGGCAATCGGTTAGCCGATTAAATCGCGTTAAACAACCTAACATCGACATTAAACCGCCGCAACCACCGCGCTTTGATCCGAAAGAATTATACGGCATCATGCCCACCGATTTAAAAACCTCCATCGATGTAAAAGAAATTATTGCCCGTATTGTGGATGATTCGGATTTCGATGAATTTAAAGCCTTATTTGGCACTACGTTAGTTTGTGGTTTTGCCCGCATAATGGGTTATCCCGTTGGTATTGTGGCGAATAATGGAATTTTATTTGCTGAGTCCGCAGAAAAAGGCGCGCACTTTATTCAGCTGTGCGCCCAGCGAAAGATTCCGTTAGTTTTTCTGCAAAACATCGTCGGCTTTATGGTGGGAAAAAAATACGAACACGGCGGTATTGCCCGTCATGGCGCGAAAATGGTCACCGCTGTCGCCACCGCTAACGTACCGAAAATTACGATGGTAATAGGCGGAAGTTTTGGCGCTGGCAATTATGCCATGTGCGGTCGCTCCTACGATCCACGATTTTTATTCATGTGGCCGAATGCAAGAATTTCCGTGATGGGTGGCGAACAAGCTGCTTCAGTACTCGCACAAATTCAGCAAGATAAATTCGATCAGCAGAAA
>CAXNEI010000043.1:0-7909 GCA_964201195.1 Gammaproteobacteria bacterium | reverse complement strand
AGCTTTTGCCCATTCCTTTAGACTCATTTTGATTTTGGAATATACTCTGAATTGACTATGGATGATATGGGTATGATGGGTGTGGAAGAGCGGCTTGATGATCCCGGTGTAGGGTTACGTGATCGCGAGGCGTTAGGCAGGAAAGTATTAACCTATGCCGATTTATCGAATTTATATACTACTTGGGATAAGCGAGAGCCAGGTCGCGAATTAATTTTTCACCTGACCGGAAATATGGAGCGTTATCAGTGGCACATAGATGGAGTTGCTCATAAAGACGCTACGCCTATTCAATTTTGCTATGGCGAGCGTTTGCGCATTACTTTAATGAACGACACCATGATGAATCATCCCATGCATTTGCATGGTTTATGGAGTGAGCTAGAAACGGGCGATGAAAAACATTTACCGCGCAAACACACAGTCATTGTGCAGCCAGGTTCAAAAATAAGTTATTTGGTGACGGCAGATGCGAAAGGCCGTTGGGCTTATCATTGCCACTTGATGTATCACATGATGGGAATGATGAGAGAGGTCACTGTATTATGAAAAGTGTGATGAAAACTATTTTTATCGGCCTGTTGTTTTTGTTTAGCCTACCGGTTTTGGCGAGTAGTGAGCACAACCCGTTGTTGAGTAAGGTGATGATTGATCAATTGGAATTATCTGATGACTCTGCGCACAATTGGGAAGCGCAAGCTTGGATAGGAAATGATGCGCAAAAGCTTTGGTTAAAAACCGAAGGGGAACGAGAGAATCAGCACACAAAAAATGCAGAATTTCAGTTGTTATATGATAAACCGATTGCCGAGTTTTGGGATCTGCAAGTGGGTTGGCGACAGGATATAAAACCAGAAAGCCGAAACTGGTTAACACTCGGTGTGCAGGGCTTGGCGCCTTATTGGATAGAGAGCAACTTGGCTTTATTTGTTGGTGAAAATAATCGGGTGGCTGTGCGAGCAAAAGGCGAATATGAATTCTTGATCACGCAACGTTGGATTTTAATTCCTGATGTTGAGCTCAATGCAGGTAATGTGATGGCTGATCTGCAATTAGGTGTGCGATTGCATTATTTAATTGTGAGAGAATTTATGCCCTATGTGGGTATTCAGTGGGAAAAAACCTGGAAGCCTGAAGCTGATGAATCAGGTGCTGTGGTAATGGGCGTGAGAATGTGGTTTTGATATAGGGTGTTGTTATAGAGAATACCGCCCCTGCTCAAATTTCCAGGTGCGAATAATTTCTAAAATATCCGTAGTGCGACGAATCGTTTCAGGAAAAGGTGCAAAAGGCGCAGCTTGTCGAACGATTTGCATTGCGGCTCTATCTAATTTTGCATGCCCAGAAGATTTTAATAAGCGAACTTCAGCTAAAGAGCCATTGGCATTCACTGCAACCATTAAGCGTAAGCTGCCGTAGAGATTTTCAATATTCAGCGCGGGATAATTTTTATTGCCCACGGTTTCTATTTGATCGCGCCAACTATTTAAATAAGCGGCAGAAGAATCGGCTTGCGCAGACATGGCGGTGAGTTGTTGTTTCCGCGGACGTTTAGCATAGGCTTGTTCTTTGGTTCTGAGTTGCGCTTGCAAGCTGGCAATTTCTAGTGCGCGCTCTTCAATGCTGGTTTGTAGCGATGGGCTTTCAGGTATGTCGCTATTATCCGGCGACGGCGCTAAAAAAGGTTTAGCTGGAATTGTTGAGGTGCGCGCTGCTTGACTAGTGAGTACGGCAGGCGTTTCTTTTTCCGCTGAATTTTGTGCGGCAGACCTGAATGCGGGCGATTGAATCGTATGAATTTCATTGTCATTAAAATCGGCTAATTGTGTGGTAGTCACTTCAGCTTTTTCTGTCAGTGAACCGCTGCCGGCTTGATTGGCTTGTGCTAAGAAATCAGGATTTTCTGGTGCCGTATTGCTTTTATGGGCAACTAAAGTAATTTCTAAGGTTTGTGATTCATGATTGATGTGACGGGAAAATTGAATACCCAAAAGAAGCACAGCATGAATCAGCACTGCGAGAGACAGGGTTAAGAGAAAATGGTCTGGCGCTTCTTGAGGTTGTTGCATAATTCAGCTTCCCCCTTTGAAAAAGGGGGATTGAGGGGGATTTTTAAAAATTACCTTGTGCATTGTAAAAATAAATCCCCCCTAGCCCCCCTTTTTCAAAGGGGGGAATGACAATATCTACTATAAGATTTTCTGTGTTGTTAACTTCTGCTCAATCACATCAAATAACATTCCACTAATATTTAAATTAAAAGCCTTATCCAATTCACGAATACACGTAGGGCTGGTGACATTAATTTCTGTCAGATAATCACCTATCACATCTAAACCTACCCACATTAATCCATGGGCTTTCAGGGTGGGTGCTACTTGTTGGCAAATCCATCTGTCTCGCTCGGTGAGCGGTCGACCTTCACCACGACCACCCGCAGCTAAATTACCCCGTGCTTCATTAGCTGCTGGAATACGTGCGAGTGCATAGGGCACTGGTTCGCCATCAATTAATAAAATACGTTTATCGCCTTCACGAATTTCAGCAATATATTTTTGCGCCATGATAGGTCGGTTGCCCATGTCGGTTAGCGTTTCTAAAATCACATTTAAGTTGAGATCGCTGGCCTTGACTTGAAAAACCGAGCGACCTCCCATGCCATCGAGTGGTTTAAACACCACGTGATCATGTATTGCCGCAAACGCTTTTAATTGCGCTAAATTCTGGCTGACTAGCGTAGGCGCACAGCACTGCGGAAAATAGCTAATAAACAATTTTTCATTAAAATCCCTCAGGCTTTGGGGTTTATTAATAATTAAGCTGCCACCTTGCTCGGCTAAATCGAGTATTTGGGTGGTAAAAATATAATTCATGTCAAACGGCGGATCCTTGCGCATCAAGATAACATTCAATGTGCTGAGGCGCAGGGTAATCACTTCGCCCAATTCATACCACTGCTCGGGATTTTTCAGCGGGATGAGCGGGCGCGCATGGCCATAAGCTTCGCCATCTTGAATAAATAAATCGGCAGGTTGTAGATAAAAAATAGGCCAGCCCCGTGCATTAGCTTCCCATAACATAGCCAGAGTGCTGTCTTTATAATATTGAATGGATTCTATGGGGTCCATGATGACGCCAAGTTGGATAGGCATAAGCAATCTCTCCTTGCAGATGAAGCTGGTGTTATCTTAGCAAACATCGCGCAGCTTTCTTCATTTCAGAAAATTAATGTGCAATTTCATTAAAAACGTCCACAATTGAAAAAGAAGCTGAATGGCATGATTATTTTTTAAACATAAAATGCATTCCAAAATGATATCATTTTGACAGGGGTTTTGAAGGCATGGATGAACATTTTGAACATCTTAAAGTCATGGTGGTAGACGACAGCAAAACCATTCGTCGCACGGCGGAGACTTTATTAAGTAAAGTGGGATGTACGGTGGTGACGGCGATAGATGGTTTTGATGCGTTATCTAAAATTGCGGATACGCAACCCGATATTATTTTTGTCGATATCATGATGCCGCGTTTGGATGGGTATCAAACCTGTGCGCTGATTAAAAATAACAGCCAATATAAATCGACGCCGGTGATTATGTTATCGAGTAAGGATGGTTTATTTGATCGTGCGAAGGGACGCATTGTGGGTTCTGACCAGTATTTAACTAAGCCTTTTAGCAAAGAAGAATTGGTCGACACAATTAAAGAGTATGCGAAACCTCGCTAGGAAATTTGTATGGCGCGTATATTAATTGTGGATGATTCGCCCACTGAAACCTATCGGTTTAAAGCCATATTAGAACGGCACGGCCATGAAGTGTTAGAAGCCAGTAATGGTGCTGATGGTGTGGTGAAGGCGCGCATCGAACAACCGGATCTGGTGCTGATGGATGTGGTCATGCCGGGATTAAATGGGTTTCAAGCGACGCGGCAGTTAGTCCGTGGAGAAAATACGGCGCACATTCCCGTTATTATCGTTACGACGAAAGATCAGGAAACCGATAAAATTTGGGGACAAAGACAAGGCGCCAGCGATTATCTCACCAAGCCAGTGGAGGAGATGATTTTGTTGGAAACTGTGCAGCGTGCTTTGCAACGGAAATAGTTAGTGTTTATGTCTCTCCTGCAAGCGCAGCGCAGTAGGGGGAACAATTTAGCGAAAGTGTAGAAGTAGTTATGGTGTATGCCTCTCAAGCTTATGTGAAATTAGCCGAAATTGCCGAGCAGCATCGTGCTCAGCGCGCAGATATTGCGTTGTTGCCGGTGGAGCGTCCGTTATGGACAGGTATTCGATTTTTATTACAAGGTCGTCGATTAGTTTGTCCCGTGAATGAAGTAGCAGAAGTTTCCACGGTTCCAAAAATGACACAAATACCGGGCGTATTACCTTGGATGAAAGGCATTGCTAATCTGCGTGGGCGTTTATTGCCTATTATTGATTTAAGCTTTTTTTTATTTCAGGAATCGGATAGTAATCGATGGCAGTTAAAACGCTTATTGGTTATTGAGCAAGGCGCACTGCATTGCGGGCTGATAGTCGATGAAGTGTTGGGTCGACAACATCAACCGCTAGAAACAGTGAGCATGACGGATTGTGTGGAGCCAGCGTTAAAGCCCTATATTGCCGGAGAGTTTTCTAGCACAGATGGTGAAATATGGCAGGTATTAAGTTTGGTGCGCTTATTAGAAAGCCAGAGTTTTTTAAATGCGGCTTTATGAAGGAGGAGTCACTCTATGAGTGTGGCAAGCAGTTCCGATAATCAATCACCGTCCCTGAGTCGTGTGGTATGGGTGGGTCTTGTGGGTGTGCTGATTTGGGGTGCCGCATTAGCCAGTGTGTGGTTTATTTCTGGTATTTCATTGGCTGCGCCTACGTTAGTTTTGTGCTTATTTGCCTTGGTTTGCTCGGGATTTTTATTTTATGCAGTACAGCAACAATTTGGATTAGCCGCGCAAAAATACAGTGCAATACAGCAGGAGTTGGAGCAAGAAAAACAAGCGCAGCAAGCAAAAACAAAACAATTACTCACGGAACTGAATGCGCTAGCGAATGGTGACTCAGGCGTGCGCATCACCGCGCAGGATCCCTTGTCTCGAGCCGCATCGGATGCGATTCATTTTTCCATGGGTCAATTGGACAATGTGTTAACTGCATTAGAGGATTCTGCGTCGCGTGTTACGCATCATCTGCAGGAAACGCAAGCGCTGACTAAACAATTGACGGAGTCTACTGATTATCAAGCGCAACAAATGAGAGAAGTGGGTCAGGTGATTAATGAAACTTCCACTTCAATGGATTCTGTAGTTTCTACCGCAGTACAATCTGCTTCTGTAGCAGAGCGTTCTGTGGCATTAGCAAAGAAAAGTATGGATCAGATGAAAGTTGCTGCTGATGAAATGGTGCATGTGCGTGATCATGTGCAAGATTCTGCTAAACGACTCAAACGCTTGGGCGAATCTTCGCAAGAGATTGGTGATGTGGTATTGCTGATCAGTGATATTGCCGATCAGACCAATATTCTTGCGTTAAATGCAGCGATTCAAGCCTCGATGGCAGGAGAGTCAGGCCGTGGTTTTGCTGTGGTAGCTGATGAAGTCCAGCGATTAGCTGAGCGTATCACTGCTGCCATTAAACAAGTGGAAAATTTAGTGAAAACGATTCAAATGGATACCGGTGAAGCCGTTATTTCCATGGAGCAAACCATTGCAGAAATGGTGCAGGGAGTAAAATCAGTGCAGGATTCCAATAGTGGGTTGGATGAAATAGAAAATAGTGCTAAAAATTTATCTGAGTTTATGCGCAACATTATAGACTCTGCGAGAAAACAAGTGATTTCAGTGAATCGCGCAGCGGACAAAGTCAAAATTATTCAAGAGCTTGTTGGGCAAGCAACCTCAAGTGCGTTATCTATTTCCCATGCTGCCGGGCAATTGTCTGGCGTTGTTGTGCAAATGAAAACCATCGCAACGGATGCTAAGCCGGCATGGAAAAAGAAGCTGTAATTTATGGTAAGCACTTCTCTGTTAGGCACTTCTCTATTAGGCATGGCTTGGCTGAGCCATGAGATCACTCATTCGGTAGAGTGGGTGGGGCAGCAGCTAGAGCTTTTGCTCAAAGAATCAGACACTCAAGCCTTAACCGCTGTTGATGAAGAGCTACAGCGTATACAGGGTGTTTTTCGGTTTTTAAAATTTTCCCATTACGAATTATTGTTGGGTGAATTACGCAAAACACTCGAGTCTATAAAAGATAAATCGTCGCAAGAAAAAAAACCGCTATTGGAAGTTTTTTCTTATGTGCTGTTGAAATTGCCACTGCTTATTGCGCGGCTTCAAGGTGGCAGCGCGCCTTCTTTGCATTGGGTATTATGCGTTAATCAATTACGAGATGTACGTGGCGTGGAGTCTTTGTCAGATCAAGAATTATTAGATTTTGGTATCATGCCTGAACAATTTAATTTTTTATCAACGGCTCCTCTTGCTAGTCATGAAGGCCTCTCTGTTGAAAGACGACAAGAAATTATAAAAAAAGCCCGGCAAGTTTATCAAAAAGCCTGTGTGGAAATTTTGAAAGACCAACAGGTTGCGCCGAGTTTGGTGGCTTTATCTTATAGCTTGCAACAACTCAAACGATTGATCACTGATCCGACCGCGCATTATGTGCTGGTTTTGGGTGCTGCCTTAATTGAAGCGATTCAATTAGCGTTAATTCCTCTAGAGCGAGAGAGTAAGCGGCTGTTAGGTTTGATTTCCCGTCAATTGGAAAAAATGGATGAGGATCAAGGCGCTGATTCAAAGCAAGTACAACAAAAGGGCTTGGCGATTTTTTTATGTGCGATAGCAAAATATTATGGTCAATTGAGCAAAGTTGAAGATATTAAGACATTGCTCAGTAATGTGCTGGATGTGGACATATTTTTTTCTTTGTTTTATGACGCACCCCTGCAATATGCATTGGAAGATAAAAAAAATATTGTGCTGGAATCTCTAGCTGAATTAACTCAAATCCATGAGGGACTCGATCGTTTCGTGAATTTAAGTCACCGATCGATGGAAGATTTGGATGGTTTGTTGCCACGATTTTTTACCGTGGCGCAAGTGTTAAAAGTTGCCGGTTTTGCTCAGTTGGCAGAAATTATTCTCGTTCAACACCAAGTGTTATCTAGCCATAGTATGGATTTGCTTAAAGGAGAATTTGCTTTCTTAGGTGAAGCTTCTCATCGATTGATGGCGATAGAATGTTATTTGTATGGATTGGCCTATGTTTTTCCGGGAGATTTCCACGCCGATACGGTGCAAGAAAGTTTATATCGTGATGCACAGAGCGGCATGGCTGTAGCTGCTCAGCGAGCTCTTGCTGCTTGTTTCATTGAAGAAGTGAAAAATATTAATTATTTATTGAGTGGGCAATCTCTATTCGAGAATACACTAGAGCAGCAGAATGAACAGGATAAAGAGATCATACGTTATCGAGAAATTCGACAGTGCGTAAATGATTTTCATCGATTGCGGAATGTGTGCATTCTGTTAGAGCTTCCCAAGCCAGTCTATCTGCTGGAGTTATGGATTAGTGCATTGTTGCCTTATGAAGATGCTGCTATCAATTGTCTTTCTGTTGCGGCAGAGCGTGGATTGGCTGAAGTATTAGCGGCGCTAGAGTTATATTTCTCTTGGTGTGAAGATTTTTCTGCCAGTGAACTGTGCGATGGAGTATTAGAAAATGCTTTGCAAAGTGTTTTGTTGGTAGGGCATTCATTATTAAAAACAGCAAATGAACGATCTATTGCAGAAGAAAGATCGGCCTCCATTCCGGTAATAGAGAATAATGCGCCATTAACCACAGAAGTATTTGTGCAGGAAGCTAGGCAGCTCTTGTTGGATACGCAGGAACAAATGAAAGTGTGGA
>CAXNEI010000042.1:0-7921 GCA_964201195.1 Gammaproteobacteria bacterium | reverse complement strand
TCCGCTCACTCATCGTGACTATGCTCAGTCCGTGCAATTTTTAACAGGTCATTTAAAAGCAGACAGTGAAGAGTATGATTGGCCAGCCTTAGTGCGTGAACGCCAAACTTTAGTTTTTTACATGGGTTTTAATAAATTGCAGCATTTGTGCGAGCAATTATTAACACATGGTATGTCTCCTCAAATGCCTATTGCACTGATTCAACAAGGCACTACACCACAACAAAAAGTGGTGATAGGCGAATTAAAAACTTTTTGGCAGCAGGTTCAGGCTGAATCTATTCAGCCACCTACGCTCATTATTGTTGGCGAAGTGGTAAAATTGCATAATCAATTAGCGTGGTTTTTTGTTGAATAATGCCAGGAGATCTTAGGGCGCAATGAATTGCGCCCCTACAAAATTACTTTTTCTTTGCTGCGGTTTCCAGCGCCTGAATTTTTTTGCGTAACTGTTCAATTTGCGCGTCACGCTGTTTCAATTGTGCTTCAGTTTGCGTGAGTTCTTGCTGGCTTTGCTGTAATTTTTTATCCGTTTCGGAAACTTGCTGTTGGCTTTTTTCCAGCTGAACTTGGGTTTCTTTAGCTTGTTGTTGAGTGGGTTTTTGTGGCGCTTTTTTAACGGTAGTTTCTGCATTTACTGTATAAGAAGCGGTTAAGCCGAAAACAATAAAGGCTGTATAAAAAAAACGGTTAAACATAATAACTCTCTTTGGTTTCGTTGAGGCTCTGGTTTTATTTAGGTCGATTTAACAAGGCTAAAAATTCCATTCGCGTTTGTTCGCTTTTACGAAATTGGCCGAGCATGGCGGAAGTCGTCATCTGCGAATTTTGTTTCTCTACGCCGCGCATCATCATACACATATGTTGTGCTTCAATCACTACGGCTACGCCAGAGGCTTGGGTTACTTCTGCGATGGCTTTGGCAATTTGCTGCGTGAGATTTTCTTGAATTTGGAGGCGGCGCGCATACATATCCACAATTCGCGCTACTTTTGATAAACCAAGTACTTTGCCTTTCGGCAAATAAGCCACGTGACATTTGCCAATAAAAGGCAACAAGTGATGTTCGCAGAGTGAATACAGTTCGATATCACGCACTATTACCATCTCATCGCTATCGGATTCAAAGATGGCGTCGTTGACTAAGGTATTTAAATCTTGCTGATAGCCCTGATTCAAATATTGAAAAGCTTTCCAAGCGCGCTCAGGGGTTTTTTTTAATCCCTCACGTTCTGGGTCTTCGCCGATGGCTGTAATGAGCTGGGTAAAGAGATGATTCATGTTTTTCACTTCCAATTCCCCGCAATCACACTATTCAATGTGGTTTGATAATTGCTGGGTAAATTAGTTTGTCCGCTTTTAGGCGGCGAAAAACTTGCCATGGCTTGCACTAAATTTTCTACCGCGCTGTCGAGCAATATTTTATTGTCGCCACTTTTAAAAGTTTCTAGATGCATATTTTTAGTCGCTGTTTGCAGATACCAATCTTTAATCGTTACAGAATCAGCAGTACCGATCTTGGTAATGGTTAAATTATTTCCCGTGTGCTGAAACCATAATTGATTGGCGTTTATTCCAGAACCAAAAACTAAAGCGTCATTTCCGCTCGCATCGACAATCGTATCTTTTGCATTGGCTGGGTTAAATAGGTAAGTATCATTACCAGCACCGCCAATTAATGTGTCTACTCCCAATCCACCATTTAAAGTATTGTTGGCGCTGTTACCGATCAGAATATTATTTAATTCATTACCCGTAGCATTAATTGCCGCCGCTCCAGTGAGCGTGAGATTTTCTAGATTATCACTTAGAGTATAGATGACACTGGATTGGATAGAGTCTGTACCTTCATTGAGGTTTTCAATAATTTTGTCGTTAGCGTTATCGATAATATAAATATCATTGCCAGCGCCGCCAATTAAGGTATCTGCACCTGCGCCGCCGCTTAATGTATTGCTCGCTGAATTTCCTGTGAGAATATTATTTAAAGCATTACCCGATCCGTTGATGATTCCCGTTCCGGTTAGCGTTAGATTTTCTATATTATCTCCTAGTATGTAGTTAATGATGGATTGAACTGTATCAATTCCTTCGTTAAGATTTTCAGTGATTTTATCTTTGGCATTGTCGACCACATAAAAATCATCTCCTAGACCACCAGTTAAAGTGTCTGCGCCTGTGCTGCCATCTATATAGTCATTTTTAATTGTTCCGCTGAGTTTATTGGCTTTGCCATCTCCAATAAGAAAATTATTGATTCTGATGTCGTCAGAAAATGTAAATTGGTCGATTTTATAGTCGACACTATAGAAATAATTTTTCAGCGTTATTTGGTCAGTTTTGCCAGTCACTTTAAGAAT
Source organism: Gammaproteobacteria bacterium (assembly GCA_964201195.1). Taxonomy (GTDB): domain Bacteria; phylum Pseudomonadota; class Gammaproteobacteria; order Pseudomonadales; family JAHFSE01; genus JAHFSE01. The sequence continues at coordinate 5,561 of CAXNEI010000042.1, read as the reverse complement.
TAAATTATTTTTATTTTTAACGTCACGTGATGTGGTCACTCCTGTGCTTTTGATGTCGATAAATTTTAAGGTATCGGTTTTATTGGAAGAATAATCATAATTGTCTATCGTATCACTGCCATCGCCTTTGTTGAATATATAGGTATCAGAACCCGTGCCTCCCATTGATGAATCATTTCCTGAGCCGCCAATTAATGAATCATTTCCTGCGCCACCAATTAAGGTGTCATCTCCGCCATAACCATAAATCGTATCGTTGCGACTTAGGCCATTCAGGCTGTCATTGGTGTCATCGCCACGAATAAAATGGTTCGCGTTAGAAAAGAAAGTATTGAGTTCGTTCACTTGCCAACTTGTTTCATCAGAGAATAGTATTTTTTGTAATGTATTAAAGTGGCCGGCTGAACTTAAAAAATCTTCGATAATAATTTTATCTTTAGTGCCAGAAATGGAGAGAATAAGATCGCGATCCTCAATGCTCATCGAAATATTTTTAGGTAGTATGCTTGCTGCAAAGAGTAATGTATCTACTTCACTAGCCCTTGTATCCACCGTACTGCTTGCAATCGTATCTTCACCATAACCTCGGTCAAAAATATAGAGGTCATTTCCTGCTCCGCCAGACAAATAGTCTGCACCAAAGGAGTCGTCTTTTTCACCATACCAGCCAATTAATAAATCATTGCCGCCGCCGCCATACAGATAACCACTCGCTAAAATAAAATCACGGGTATTGTCACTATCACTATTTGCTGAGTTATTGAGGTATGCGTAGCTAAAGGGCAAAGTCATACGGCTAGATGAAGCGAGAAACTGTTTAATCTGTTTCTGAATCGCAACGTCATTTGTTGTTTGTGCTGAAATCCAGCCCACCATTTTTTGATAACCGGTAAAACTAGGGGCATCACTGAATTGGCTTAAGTCGAAACGAAATCCACGGGCATCGAGAGAAATTAATTCAGCAGGCGCAATTGTTTGGGGTTTTTCATTCACGTAATAAGCATTCAATAAAATTTTCAGCAATGACTCTTCTATGGATAAGTCAGTGCTGAAGGTCAGCTTTCTTACATCACTACTAAATTTCGTCAGCAAACCTAGCTGGGTATTGGCTTCACCAGGAATGCCGAATTCATAACGAATTAAATTGGTGAGGAAATTTTGCTCAGTGCTATCGGTTTCGCGATAAAATAAATTCGGATCAAAAATATCTCGTTCAAGAAAAGAAATTTCATTAGTGGCTTGGCGAAAATTCTCGCTATAATAAATCGCGGTTAATAAAGACAGATCATGCAAGGCATCAGCGGTATTAGCTAAATCAAATAAAGGGCTGTTTTGTGCACCATGCTGAATGGGTGGGCCGCTCTCACCCAAACGCAATGCAGAAGAAGGATATAAAGATAAAAATTCTCCAGCGGCAGAGATGTTCTGAATACGCGATGCATTATAATTATCACGCAATAATGAAGTAAAGGAAGAGTGACTACTGGGAGCAACGGCCCCTCCAACAAACCTGTTCCGAGATGAAGACCATTCAGCACGATGAATCTGCCCATTCAGTGCGGTTAAGATGACAACCTCTACATCATTAAAGGGGGTGCCTATATCATTACGAGATATATCTATAGTTGCTCCGCTGTTTGCTAGCAATAAACTTGCAGCATTATCAAACGAAGCCGCTAATAAAAAAGGTGCTTGATCAAAAGTTTCTGCGCTTTCACCAAAAAAAGTAGACATTAAAGCTGCCAATCCACCGCCCAAAGAATGGCCGGTAAAAGTAATTGTTGCATTAGGATGGGCTTTTTTAATATCGAAATAATATCTGGCAGCTTTATAAAGCTGGGCATCAGCGTAACCCACTGCCAAAGCAAGATCAGAAATAATATCACTTGGATCTTTAGAATAAGTCCCTGCATAGGCGATAACGATTTCATCACCTTTAATGTAAGCCGTGGCTTCGAAGCCTGATTTTCCGCCGCGGTGATCGAGGCCAGTTTCAACATCAAGACGTTCCCATCCTTGAGGGCGAGGAGTTCTGTTGATGTCGAATCGCGTATCAAAATAAGAAGCGCCAGCCATTAACATGTATTCGATAGTAGTTGCCATAATATTCACTCCTGTGGGTTAACAATTAATCTTCTTTTGGTGTAATTAAAATACCGCCCTTAATATAAGGAATGTTAATTTCAGACTCCCTGCCATTCTTAAATAAAACACTTTCAAAGCACCCTTTTGCTATCGGATGAATTTTCTTCCGGTTAATGCTGCGCAAATAATCCGCTAGCCTTAATAACCATTTATCCTGCTCGGCCACCGTAATAAACTTATCATCGCTGACTTTTAGAAAGCTCTTTGACATATCCATCAGATTGCGCTTGGAGAATTTGCTAGGTAATTGTTCAAACGAAATGGGCTGCCAGATTTTATTTTCATATCGATAAATAAAGTAAGGCGGGTTAGGGCAATTCCAGTTGTTGTAGTCGCCCATGGTGTAGGTATCTAACACGAGATAAGGAATTTTATTTTCAAAATCCAATGCGTAAGGATGCAGTCCCTCGGGCAACGACCAAGTGATTTTTTCATTGGTATCGGGATTGGTGAAGGTAATCACTTGGCTGAGTTCCATGCCATGATTTTCCGGGAATACCCAACCGCTACGTACGGAAACCCGCTTCATAATAATGATGCGGCCATCACTGAGTTGAACCTCTTGTTTCCAGCGAATAGTTTTTTCAGCAAAACAGGTGAGTGGCAGGAATAATAAAATGAGGAGGGTGAGGCGAAAAAGCATGAGATTTCTTCCTTGAAACAGGCGTGAATTATTTGACTTTAAAAAGTTGGCCGAGTGTACGTACTAGAAGGAGTGTGTGCAATTTATTTTTAGAGTTTTTCTCTGATTTTTGAAAGTCTCCCCCTGCCTTTTAAGAACCCCACCCTAACCCTCCCCTTTGGCAGGGGAGGGGATTAGCTAGGTATCAATGAAATTGCTCTTCTTCCGTAGAGCCAGTCAACGCAGTTACTGAAGATTGGCCACCTTGAATTACGGTGGTCATATCGTCGAAGTAACCTGTGCCGACTTCTTGCTGGTGAGAAACGAAGGTATAACCTTTCGATGCTGCAGCAAATTCTGGTTCTTGAACTTTTTCTACGTAGTGTTTCATGCCTTCGCCGCGTGCATAGTCGTACGCCAACTCGAACATGTTGAACCACATATTGTGAATGCCGGCCAAAGTAATGAACTGATATTTATAGCCCATATCGCTTAATTCTTGTTGGAATTTAGCAATGGTGGCGTCATCTAAGTTTTTCTTCCAGTTGAATGAAGGCGAGCAGTTGTACGCCAACAATTGATCGGGGAACTGTGCTTGAATGGCTTCAGCGAATTTTCTCGCTTCTTTCAAACAAGGGGTTGCCGTTTCACACCAGAGTAAATCAGCATAAGGTGCATAAGCTAAACCACGAGAAATAGCTTGATCAATGCCAGCTCTAACGCGGTAAAAACCTTCAGCAGTACGAGTGCCCACTACGAAAGGCTTGTCGTTTTCATCTACGTCTGAAGTTAACAAGTCAGCAGCGTTAGCATCGGTTCTTGCCAATACGATGGTAGGAACATCAGCAACGTCAGCTGCTAAACGTGCAGCGGTTAATTTTTGCACGGCTTCTTGAGTAGGAACCAATACTTTTCCGCCCATGTGACCACATTTTTTCACAGAAGCTAATTGATCTTCAAAGTGAACGCCTGCAGCGCCAGCTTCGATCATAGATTTCATTAATTCGTAGGCATTTAATACGCCACCGAAACCTGCTTCAGCATCCGCAACGATAGGTGCGAAATAGTCCACGTATTTTGCATCGCCTGGCTTAATATCTCGCTGCCATTGGATTTGGTCTGCACGACGGAAAGAGTTGTTGATGCGCTTAACTACCGCAGGAACGGAGTCTACTGGATATAAAGATTGATCTGGGTACATGGTAGAAGCGCTGTTGTTATCTGCAGCAACTTGCCAGCCAGACAAATAAATGGCTTCAATACCTGCTTTAACTTGTTGAACCGCTTGGCCGCCAGTTAGTGCGCCTAAACAGTTGATGTAACCTTTTTTCGCTTCGCCTTGGATCAGGTTCCATAATTTTTCCGCGCCCATTTTTGCCAAAGTGTTTTCTACTTTGATAGAACCACGGAGACGTACCACATCGGCAGCAGAGTAGGTGCGAGTGACGTTTTTCCAGCGAGGATTTTCAGCCCAGTCTTTCTCTAGGCGGGCAATTTCTTTTTGTCGGTCGTAAGTGGTCATAAATAAATTCCTTTGAAGGATATGGGTGGGCTAGCGGGAGGAGTGTATTCGGTTTATCATAATTAATACAATTTATAGTTCTTATATTGGCTATTGATGGGGTGAATATGGCTGTTAGCGTACGCAATACGGATCTGAATCTACTGGTCTACCTAGATATTCTACTTAAAGAGAAAAGTGTAACCCGCGCAGCGGAGCAGCTAGGCTTGACTCAGCCGGCCATGAGCAATGCGCTCAAACGTTTGCGTGAGGTGTTTAATGACCCGATTTTGATTCGCACCAATCAAGGTATGACGGCCACGGAAAAAGCCTTATCTCTGCAACCAGAAATACGCAAACTCGTGTTAGAAATGCAAACCTTGTTAGAGCCCAACCAAGATTTTCAAGCGCAAGACAGCCGGCGAGTTTTTCGGATTATGTGTAGTGATTATGCAGAAGCCACTTTATTGCCAGCGATGATTAAGCGAATGCGTGAAGAAGCACCGGGCATTATTTTAGATTGTCTCACGCCCAGCGATGTGAGCTATCAAGATTTAGAGCAAGGCCACGTGGATATGGCAATTAATCGCTTTAATGATATGCCAGCATCCTTTCATCAAAAAACTATTTGGCGAGACAGTTTTTCCTGTTTATTAAATGCTGATAATCCGATGGCGAAAAAATTTAATTTAAAAACCTATTTGCAAGCGCAACATGTGTGGGTAAGCAAAACTGGAATGGGTGTGGGCTTAGGTGTCAACCCTGAGCATCAAAGCGGTTTAGGTTGGATTGATAAAGCGTTGGAGAAATTGGGCCATAAACGGCAGATCAGTATTTTTACCCGACATTATACGATGCCGGCTTTGTTAGTGATGAATAATGATTTGATTGCTACGCTGCCGACTAAAGTCGCGGTGATGTATGCGGCTAATCCCGCATTAGTTTTAAAAGCACCACCATTTTCAATTCCTGAATTTGAATTAAAAATGGCCTGGAGTCCGTTGCTGCATCACAGCGCTGCCCACCGTTGGTTGCGGGGGTTGATTATGCAGTCCAGCTCTCATGCTTCAGGCCATGCGGAATAAGATGTTTGAAGGCTTTATCTCGAGTGACGAGAATTGCGTGAGCAGCTACTGCATGCGCTGCAATCATCATATCTAAATCACCTAAAGAAACTCCCTTTGCTTCACAAGCAGTGCGGAGTTTTGCATAACTTGCTGCTACTTGACGATCCCAAGGCAATATTTCTACCCGAGTTAAAAATTCATGAATTCGATTGGCTAGACCAGAAGG
>CAXNEI010000041.1:0-7945 GCA_964201195.1 Gammaproteobacteria bacterium | reverse complement strand
AACGAAACCGAGATAGCGATTGCGTAATTGACCACGCTGCTGCTGCGTCAGCTTATGCATCGATTGCCCCATTAATTGAATATCACCTGCGGTGGGAATATCTAAACCACCTAATAATTGCAGTAAAGTAGTCTTACCAGAACCCGAGTTGCCCACGATAGCCACACGCTCTCCAGCACGCAAAGAAAAATTAATTCCCCGCAATACTTCTAGCTGGCTAGAACCTTCTTTAAATTGTTTGGTAACCTGATTGCAACTTAAAACAATGTCATTATTCATAACGCAAAACCTCAGCAGGTTGCACTTTTGCCGCGCGGCTGGCGGGATATAAAGTGCCGAGAAAACTCAAAATCACAGCTACGCCAAAAATAGTGAGCAAATCACTGATTTTTATTTCACTGGGTAAATAATCTAAATAATAAGCAGCAAACCATTGTGAATGAGAAATCTGCTGTAGCCAAGCAATCATCGAAGTAATATTTAATGCGGCCATAATACCTAATGCCAAACCTACCAAAGTACCGCCGATACCGAGAAAAACACCTTGCAGCATAAATATTTTTCGAATATCCCAAGGGGTTAAGCCCAAAGTTTGTAAAATAGCAATGTCGGCACTTTTTTCAGTCACCAGCATCACTAACCCAGACAACACATTAAATCCTGCAACGGCAACAATAAGCGATAATAATAAAGCAACAATAATTCTTTCCATCTTCACTGCTTTAAAAAATTGGCCTTGAGTTTGCGACCAATCACTGACTTGGTAGTTTGCACCTAACGCAGCCCGTAAACGAGACGCAGCGGCAGGTGCCGCAAATACATCGGAATATAATAATCTCACCCCTTTCACTGTGCCTGACGCTTGCCCTATCAACCGAGCTGCATCTTCGCCGTGCATCAAGGCAATAGTATTATCTGGCTCCGCATCGACCGCAAAAGTCCCGATCACATTAAATCGGCGATAACGCGGCAATGCACCGAAGGGTGTTATGCGTAATTGCGGTAATACCACAATAATAGAATCACCTGGATGAACGCCTAATTGATTCGCTATCCCTACGCCTAAAATAATTCGATAACTGCCCGCAGTTAATTGGGTCAATTCAGTGCCCTGAATAAAGCGCGAGATATGAGACACTTGATTTTCATGGGCAGGATCAACACCAAAAATTTGTGCGCCAGCAACATGACCATTAAAAGATAATAAGGCTTCTGAACGTGTTAGCGGTGCAACGGCTCGAATATCTGCATGTTGCTGTTGCAACTGCGCAGCGAATACCGGCCAGTTGTGAATACCTTGGGATTGCTCGATTAATACCTGTGGAATAGAGCCTAAAATACGGTCTTTTAATTCGCCTTCAAAACCATTCATTACCGATAAGACTAATACCAATGCCGCCACACCTAAGGTAAGACCTAACAAAGAAATAAGTGAGACGAAAGAGAAAAAATGCGTATGGTGTTTTGCGCCGATATAGCGCAAACCAATAAAGAGCGGCAGTGGTTTAAACATAGGGTAGCGCTTCAAAAATGTTGACGAGCAAAACTTTGTAGGGGCGCTGCTTGCTGCGCCCGAATTTCCTGCACCTTTGATCGGCTATGTTTTTATTGGGCGCAGCAAGCAGCGCCCCTACAGAAGAAATTGCAATCAACAAGTTTGAAGCACTACCAAACATAATTACCCTGGCATTACTCGAGTCAACTGCTCAAATAATTGTGCGGTACCGTTCACTAATTTATCTTTTAAAGTTTTTCTCACTTCATAGCGCACACTATAAATATCCGCATCAGCGCTCTGGGTAGTCAGATATTCATCGCTGGTCATAATCTCATCCACTAACTGAAATTTTTGCGCCTGAATCGCATACCAATGCTCTCCAGTAGCTACTTGGGCAATATCCACTTGCGGACGACGTTCGCTAACAAAATTTTTGAACAATACATGGGTTTGTTCTAGTTCTTCCATGAATTTTTGTCGGCCTTTCTCGGTATTTTCACCGAAAATCGTCAAGGTGCGTTTATATTCTCCCGCCGTTAATACATCGACATCCACATCATATTTTTTCAGCAAGCGATGAATATTCGGAATTTGGGCAACCACACCAATGGAACCTAAAATAGCAAACGGTGCCGCAATAATACGATTGGCAATACAAGCCATCATATAACCACCGCTCGCTGCTACTTTATCCACCGCCACGGTCAGCGGAATATTTTTCTTTACGATGCGCTCCAGCTGCGATGCCGCTAAACCATAGGCATGCACTAAACCACCAGCACTTTCCAATCGCACCAGTATTTCGTCCGTTGTTTGCGCGACCGATAAAATCGCCGTAATTTCTTGCGCAAGAGAAGCATTGCGAGAAGCTTTCATGTCACCATTAAAATCAATCACAAAAATCCGTTTTTTGGTTGTTGTAGTTTCTTCTATTTTTGGCTTTGATTTTTTCTCTCGTTTTTCTTCTTCTTTTTTTAATTTCCTTTGTTGCTTAAGCGCTGCCTTATCCATAATTTGATCGTTCATCACTTCTTGTAATTCTTCATAGCAGTTATTGAGTGAGTCAATAGTTAAAGCACCCTTTTGTTCTTGTCGGCGAGTTCTTGTCGCCGCTGCCACACTCGTCAGTACACAGACTAATATCGCTACGACCAATGTAATGGTTTTTAGTAAAAATAAACCGTATTCAGCAAAAAAATGGGCCACAAGGCCTCCTAATGTAATAAAAAATTAAGCCACCAAAACTACTTCCTGATTCAATTCAACCACACCCTGTTCAGCAATATCCAATATTCCGTCACCCAGCCATTGATTTCTGTTCATCATGTCTAGGTAATATTCAACACCAACTAATGCATCGGCCAGCATAGCGAATTCCTGCTCAAGAGGAAATGCAGCATGACGATCCAGACGTTTTTTTTCAATATATTCACCGCAGTGACGGAGAATCTGTGCGGCACGAATAAGATGTAAAAAATGTAATGCGCCATAAGTGGCTTCAAACACAGATGACAACTCAGTTAATGAAGTCGTTTCCCCGCTCTCCAACCAAGTGTCAATACTACGCTTAATCAACGATAAATTCGCCCGTGATTCACTAATAACAATACGACGCGCTTGCTCTAGGTCAGAGAGCGCCCTTCCATCAGGCAAAGCTTGTTCATCATGCACCAATCGCACATTTAATTCAGCCATCGCCCGCTCAACATATAATAAGCTATCGGCTAACTGAGTTAATTTAAGCTGCCGCTGTTCAGCGTGCAACTCAGTGTGTTGCAACAGGTGCTCAGCTTGATCTTTAAGCAGCTGTCCTGGCTCGACCAAACCCATCACCATTAATGTTCGTGCCGTTTTGCGCAATAACTCAGCTACCTGCTGCACCGCGGCCCAAGGCTCTGCACCCACAGCACAAGCATCCACGCGTTCTTTAATGTTATTTAATTCAGTCTGTAATTCGCGAATCACTGAATTTAAGGTGGAATTTTCCGGCCCTTCCATCAGCGCTCGCTCTATCCGCAGCGCTTGATCGGATAAGCTGTGGTGTAATTCATAGTGATGACGTACTTGCGTTAATGCAGGCGCTTGCGCATTTTCTACCAAACTCGCCAGATAAATACAGGCTTTCATCAATGCTCGCGACGGAGGCTCATTCAGTGCGCTCATGCCTTCATAGGCTAAGGCTTTGAGCGGCTTATCGAGTTTTTGCAAGACGGATAAACGAGCCGGCGTTAATTCTATTTGTTGTGTCTGCATGGCTTCAATGGCAGCTAACGCTACCCACCATAAGGGCGCAAGCGCTGTGGTTGCAGACCATTGGTAGATTTTACGCATCACCTGGTGCAAACGAATAAAATGCTCCGCTCTATTTTCACCTTTCGCTTTATTTTCACCCTTCGCCCTATTTTCACCTTTCATAAGGGCCAACAAACTGGTTTGATAATTTTGCCGCAAAGATTTTGCCATTTGCACCAAACGCTCTGGCGATCCAGTGGGCGTGAAAGAGAATGCGGGTAAAGGCTGTGACCACAGAGATTCTTTAATGAGCAAAAAAGCGCTTTCTTCTAGAGGTAATTGCTCTGCAGCACGACGGAGTTTATTAATAATAGGAATCAGCAATACGGGTAACAAATTTTGCGTTGTCACGCTGTATTCTAAATAACGACCTAAAACCAGTAATGCTTCATTGAAGAGGATAATGAGATCATTAAATTGGCTGTCGTTGAAATTGTGTGGCTGGGTTTCGTATTGCAGCGCAAGCCCTAATAACCGCTTGCCTAATTGCGCCACTTCCGTCATCAACTGCACGCCAGCAGTAAACTGTAACCAACGAAAAATACCACGAATTTGTTCGCAGGATTTTAGGCAACTGTGTAGCGCATTTTGATCTTCTGGCAACTCGCTAAATGCTTTTAACGCCTCTTGAGCGACAGTTAAATTGATATCCATTTCGGATTTAATCATTTTAAGCGTATCGATTCCTTCCAGCTTAACCATGCGTTGTTCCCTGTATATATCCTATCCATTAGAAACCATATCGGAGGCTAAGGAAATTTCATGAGCACATTACCAACTATAAGCTGCTTTAATAGCTGCCAAACGCTCCCTATGTGCCAATAATTCATCCGCACTAGCGGAATAAATTTTCAACGGCGGACGATTTTCCGCCGCCTTAAAGGATTTTACTGCTTCTACTTTGGTCGTGGTTTGCACTTCACCACCTAACAATAAACTACCTTGACCGCCGGTCATCGCCAAATAAACGTCAGCTAAAATCTCTGCATCCAATAACGCACCATGCAAGGTTCGATGACCATTATCAATTTCATAGCGCTTGCATAAAGCATCTAAACTATTGCGTTGACCACGATGTTTTTTGCGTGCAAAAGTCAGGGTATCGAAAATACGACAACTGTCTTCCACTCGACGAAGCGGCGCATTTTTCAATAAGCGTAATTCGTGATTAATAAAACCCAAATCGAAGGCTGCGTTATGAATAATTAATTCAGCATCGGCAATGAAAGCCCATAGGTCATCCACAATTTCCGTAAACCGCGGTTTATCTGCGAGAAAATCATCACTGATACCATGCACAGCAAAAGCGCCTTCATCTACTGCTCGCTCAGGATTCAAATAGTGATGAAAGGTTTTTTTAGTCACCCGTCGATTAATAATTTCCAGGCAGCCTACTTCGATTAATCGATGACCTTGTTGAGGATCTAAACCGGTTGTTTCTGTGTCTAATACTACTTGTCGCATTTACTATTCTCCCTCATCAATTCCTTTATTTGCTAACTGATCTGCCAGTTCATTTTCTGGATGACCTGAATGTCCTTTCACCCATTCCCAAGTCACTTGATGCCGTTGTACAGCATTATCTAACGCTTGCCATAAATCTTGATTTTTCACCGGCTCTTTTTTACTGGTGCGCCAATTTTTTTGTTTCCAATTAGCTAGCCATTCGGTAATACCTTGGCGGACATATTGAGAGTCGGTAGTTACTGTCACCACGCAAGATTCTTTTAATGCATTGAGGCCTTCAATCGCTGCGTTTAATTCCATACGATTATTCGTCGTATTTTTTTCACCGCCATATAAATGTTTTTCATGGGCACCGTAACGTATTAAAACACCCCAACCACCTGGGCCAGGATTACCTCTACAGGCACCATCAGTAAATAATTCGATCTGTTTCATGATTTCACTTTTTGAAGTGCGCTATTTTTTGCGCCACAAGAGATTTTTGCGCTACAGGAAGCGGCATAAAAGAAGCAGTTAAAGTACGCCATCGTTTGGGTTCTGGTGTTAACGGGACACTGCGCTTTCGCGCGAAAATACCGTACAAAGAATGCCAATAACCGGCCCAATAATCGGTATGCAACGCAGTGCTGTTTTTTTCTGTGGTTGATGCAGGAATTTTTCTGCTTGGCTGACTTAATTCCACATCAAAATCTAACAACTGCAACCAATCGACTAGCCGATAGGGGCTCATCATTCGACCCACCCAGGGTGCTGATTTCAACAAGCGCCCCCTCAATACTCGCATCACACCCCAACGACTCCAAGGATTAAAACCTAGGACAATAAGATGACCGCCGGGAATTAATACGCGAGCAGCTTCGCGTAATACTTGATGAATATCAACCGCAAGCTCCAAGCTGTGATGCAATACAACAATAGGAATCGATTCGCTATTGAATGGCCATTCTTGTAAATCAGCTACTACAGAAGCAGTGGATGCATTTATTGCTGGCGGACTAATCCCCTCCGGCACCATCTGCACCACGCAGCGTATCTGTGAATTGATTCCCTCTCTTAATAAAGCAGGATCCAGCATCACGTGTAATAGGGTTTCCCCCCAACAGTGGCCCAACTGCTGAGCCAACCAACGGCTTTCCGACGCTAATACTTTTTGCCCGGCTGGCGTTGCAAACCAAGCAAACAATAGTCGCGCCGTAGTTTCTGATGAAAAAGCACTCAACTTATGAGGGATTGACCGAAATACGCGAAAAGCCATAGTGTGATACCCTGAAAATAAAAGTGGCCCCTAGCCCCTAGTTAGAGTAGGCAAAAGCTAGAGCAGACAAACGCGGTTACACAGGAATCCCCTATAAACCTGGCTCTATTTTGATTTTTTTTTTAGAATCAACTAGGTTGTAGAGAACGGCTCCTGATTAGAGTGTAAGTATATCCGTAATGGAAGCTACACAGCCATGGAGTTCTAGGCACCTATTAATTAAAACTTGAGTCGATACCATTATGTTTATCCAATTCCAAAAACTAGCGCTTGTTAGTTTTCTCTCTGTAGCTCTGTCGGCTTGCGCCGCTTTAACTAATCATGCGCCTTCGCATAAATATGCCCAGTCAACTGCCAGCAAATATTTGACCACCTCTGCTGGTCGTCATACGTCTAATTATTTCTCCAACCCCAACAAGCCTGGCGCCGGCAAAGCAGCTGAAGCGAATGATATGTGGTTTCGTTTGAGAGAAAATTTTAGCTGGACCATTCCTTCTGATAATCCATTAGTCACTCAACATAGAAATGCATTGCTCAAAAGCAATTATTACTTTCCGAAGCTAGCACAACAATCGCAAGACTATATTTATAATGTGGTGCAAGCACTTGATGAGCGCGGCATGCCTTTTGAGCTAGCGTTACTGCCTGCTATTGAGAGCTTCTATAATCCCCTCGCCTATTCTCGCTCTAAAGCTTCTGGCCTGTGGCAGTTTATTCCTAGCACGGGGAAAGTTTATGGCTTGCAACAAAACAGTGCATACGATGCGCGACGCGATGCAATTGCCGCTACGCCAGCTGCATTGAATCTGCTGGAATATTTACATAAGCGTTTCCATGGTGATTGGTTCCTAGCCTTGGCCGCCTATAATTACGGCTCTACTAATGTGGAGAGAGCTATGGCGCGTAATGCAGCGGAAGGCAAATCTACCGATTATTGGTCTCTGCCTCTGCCTGCAGAAACCCGCAATTATGTGCCTAAACTATTAGCGCTGGCTGAATTAGTCAAAGCACCACAAAGGTATTCGTTACAACTTCCTTCGCTCTATAACAAACCCAGCGTTACTGTGTTGACCATGGACAGCGCCTTCAGCTTGACGCAAGTAGCGCAGCTTGCTGAGGTTCCATTTGAGCGTGTGCGTCGTTTAAATGCTGGCTATGCAGGACCTGTTTCACCTCAAGGTGGCCCTTATCGCTTAGTGCTACCGATTGAAAACGCTGCACGTTTTCAACAACAATATGCACAACTCAGCAACGCCAGCAAACAGTTAGTCGCTGCTGTAGCACCAACGACAACCGCGAGCGCTAAAGATCGACACCAAGTACAACAAGGTGAAACGCTATGGGGCATTGCCCGACGCTATCAAGTCGATGTGCATCGTCTAGCTGCTTGGAATAAAATGGCTGCTAACAGCCCACTCCAACAAGGTCAAACT
>CAXNEI010000040.1:0-8039 GCA_964201195.1 Gammaproteobacteria bacterium | reverse complement strand
AGTTTCCGGTATTTTCGCCGCGAATTTTCCTGTGCAATGGTTGCTTTTGCAAGATGATTATTTAGAATAGCGGCCTTCTTTTGCTTCTCTCTGCTTTTTATCACTCGTAGTAAGGGATTTTATGCGACTGTTTATCTATAAAGATTCCGCCCAACGTCTACGCTCCGTTTGTTCACGCCCTTTCGATAATGTCGGTTTATTTTTAGAGCAAGGCGTCGGCGATTCTGTGCAACGCTGTAAAAAACTCCTGGCACTTTGCCAAGCGGTTAGCGCAAATCGGCTCACTTCGTGGGAGGGCGCTAATCGGCATTTCCAAATTTTTCTCAGCGCGCAGCAGGTGCTCATTACTCACCTCGGCCACGAAGCAACGCAACTCTCTCGATTACCGCTAGCCCGTTTTACCCATGCGGTTAAATTATGGGAAAGAGCCATTGCTCAACATCTAGAGTTACCCTATCAAGTGGGCACCGGTATTTCTGTGGATACTAAGCATTTAGAATCTCTTAATGCAGAACCCCATGAGGAATTAAAAGAATTGGCGCCGGCTTTTTCTATCTCTGCGACCAAAAGGCCTGCTCAACGAGCAGGCTTGTATATTCCTTTTAATAGCAGCGCAGCAGCAAATACTGAGTGGCGTCAGTCGGCTTAAAGTTGTGCAGCGGCCCGAATAATTGCCTGCTTTAACTCATCGTAGGTATCTACTGCCAGAAATTGCGGAAACTCCTGTTTCACTTTATCTGGCGCATGAAACAAAATTCCTGCATCGGCTTCACTGAGCATACTGGTGTCGTTGTAGGAATCTCCCGCCGCAATTACTTGATACTTTAATTGATGAAACGCTTTCACCGCTTCGCGCTTAGGATCTTTTTGGCGCAAACGATAACCCGTAATCCGTTGCGTCTGCGGATCCACTTCCAAGGTGTGGCATAACAAGGTGGGCCAATCGAGTTGACGCATCAGCGGATGCGCAAATTCATAATAGGTATCGGATAGAATCACCCACTGATAAGTTTCTCGCAGCCATTGAATAAACTCTATCGCACCCGGCAAAGGCGTTAATTGTGCGATGACATTTTGAATGTCCGGCAAGGTGAGTTGATGCTGGTCGAGAATGCCTAAGCGTAAACGCATTAATTCATCGTAATCGGAAATTTCTCGCGTGGTGACTTTCAGCTCATCGATTCCCGTGTGCTGCGCTACATTAACCCAAATCTCTGGCACCAATACGCCTTCTAAATCTAAACAAATCATCTTCACGAAAGTTTCTCCTCGGCTTTGCAACCTTAGCCTTTTAGATCAAAAAACGCCGCCACTCTACCCAGCTACTCAAGAAGTTTCAATGGTTAAGATCGCAGGGTTTGTTATACTCCCCCACCATTTTAGTGTACTTGAAGGAGTTTCATCATGGCCATCACCGACAACCAAATCACTCAGTGGGCCGAAGAATATGTAGAAAAAGCGCCGAAAGAGATTGTGGCATTAGCATTAGATCAGTTCCCTAACAGCGCGATTTCTTTTAGTGGAGCGGAAGATGTGGTGCTGATCCATATGGCGGCTCAATTAAAAAAACCTTTTCGCGTATTCACCTTAGATACCGGTAGATTGCATGTTGAGACCTATGAGTTTCTAGAAAAAGTAAGAAATCACTTTGAGATTGAAATAGAAGTATGCTGCCCAGAAGCGCCGGCGCTGAGTGAATTCGTACAGAAAAAAGGGTTGTTTAGTTTTTATCAGGATGGTCATAATGAGTGCTGCGGCATTCGCAAAGTAACTCCCTTAAGAAAAAAATTAGCCACGCTTGATGCTTGGATTACTGGCCAACGCAAAGATCAAAGCCCAAATACCCGCCAAGAAGTCCCTGTGGTACAAAAAGATGGCGGCTTCTCTTCTGCTGAACACACACTAGTCAAATTTAATCCGCTAGCGAACTGGAGCTCCGATAAGGTGTGGCAATATATCCGCGCCTACGAAATCCCCTACAATAGCTTGCACGAAAAAGGCTTTATCTCCATTGGTTGCCAACCTTGCACGCGACCAGTTTTACCCAATCAGCATGAACGAGAAGGCCGCTGGTGGTGGGAAGAGGCCACTAAAAAAGAATGTGGACTGCATACAGCAACTAATAATGGGTAGAAATCACTCAATGGTAAAAAATTACGCTACCCTTGAAGAGTGGCGCGGCGGCTGCGTTTTACGTGATGCGCCCACTCCTCTCAGTGATATTAAGGAAGACAAAAGGTTGCAGTATGACCGATAAAATCCCCGGCAGAGATGCTCAGGTTATTTCGCCTGAACAACCCACACCACCAGAACAAGTCAATACTGGGCTTATTTGCCTAGTGATGATGGCGCGACTGCATGCGGTTGCAGCAGATCCCGATCAACTCGCCCATGAATACTGCCCGGATACGGGTCAACGCTTTGGCAAAACCGAGATTCTTCTCGCCGCCAAAAAGCTAGATCTCAAAGCCAAAGTAGTAAAGACCCGGGTCGATCGGCTGAACAAAACACCGCTGCCTGCTATTGCCATCGGTATTGATGGTGATTTTTTTATTTTGGCGCGCGCAGACAATGACGAGAAAATATTAATCCAATCGCCCAAAGTGAACCGGCCAGAAAATCTGACTTTAGAAGAATTCAGCAATCGCTGGAGCGGCGAACTGATTTTATTTACTTCTCGCTCTTCTATGATGGGCGAACTAAGTAAGTTTGATTTCACCTGGTTTATTCCCGCCGTAGTGAAATACCGCAGGTTGCTCAGCGAAGTGTTGCTGGTTTCTTTCGTTTTACAGTTTTTTGCTTTAATCACACCCTTATTTTTCCAAGTGGTGATGGATAAAGTATTAGTTCATCGCGGCTTTTCCACGCTGGATGTGATTGCTGTGGGGCTGTCTACCGTAGTCATTTTTGAAGTCACCCTGAATGCACTGCGAACCTACGTATTTGCTCACACCACCAGTCGCATCGATGTGGAATTAGGCGCGCGATTGTTTCGTCATTTATTGACTTTGCCACTGTCCTATTTCCGCTCTCGCCGAGTGGGAGATTCAGTAGCCCGAGTGCGTGAATTAGAAAATATTCGCTCTTTCTTAACCGGTAATGCGCTGACGCTCATTTTGGATTTATTATTTTCTGTGTTGTTTATCGCAGTGATGCTTCACTACAGCGCTAAATTGACGCTCATCGTTATTATTTCTCTGCCTTGTTATGCTTTGCTGTCTTTTCTTTTCACCCCTGTTTTGCGTGCCCGATTGCATGAAAAATTTAATCGTGGCGCAGAAAATCAGGCATTTTTAGTCGAAACCATTAGCGGGATTGATACGATCAAATCCACTGCAGTGGAACCTCACTGGATGCGCAAGTGGGATAACCAATTAGCAGCCTATGTTTCTTCTGGTTTTCGCACCACCACCATCGGGACTTTGGCTAACGGCGGCGTCACCTTAATCAGTAAATTAGTCACCGTTGCCATTATGTATTTCGGCGCTCTCTTAGTTATTCGTAATGAACTGACGGTGGGTCAGCTAATTGCCTTTAATATGTTGGCCGGTCAAGTTTCTCAACCCGTCATGCGCTTAGCGCAGCTCTGGACCGATTTTCAACAAGTGGGTATTTCTATTTTACGTCTCGGCGATATTCTTAACACCCGCACAGAATTAGCCGGCAATAGAAGCACTTTACCCCGACTTACTGGACATATTTCCATTGAAGATGTGGTCTTTCGCTATATGCCCGATAGCCCAGAAGTGCTGAAAGGCGTCACCCTCGACATAGCACCCGGAGAAGTCATTGGCATAGTGGGTCGCTCCGGCTCTGGCAAAAGTACGCTGACTAAATTAATTCAACGTTTATACTCGCCAGAACGTGGCCAAATTTTAGTGGACGGCATGAATTTAGCGCTGGCAGATACCTCCTCCTTACGTCGCCAAATCGGCGTAGTACTGCAAGAAAATATTCTGTTTAACCGCAGCATCCGAGACAATATTGCCCTGTCTGACCCTGGCGCTCCACTCCCTGCCGTTATTCAAGCAGCTAAATTAGCGGGCGCCCATGAATTTATTCTGGAATTGCCAGAAGGCTACGACACTATGGTGGGCGAACATGGCTCCACCCTCTCTGGCGGCCAACGTCAACGGATCGCCATTGCTCGCGCATTAATGACTAATCCACGGATTCTTATTTTTGATGAAGCCACCAGCGCATTGGATTATGAATCCGAGCGAATTATTCAAAACAACATGAAAGCGATTTGTACAGGACGCACGGTAATTATTATTGCCCATCGCTTATCTGCTGTACGTCTGGCCAATCGTATTATTGTAATGGAGCGCGGCAGCATTGTAGAAGCCGGCCATCATGCGGAATTGCTCAGTCAACAGGGCCATTACGCTCGACTCCACAGTATGCAGCAAGGCTAAAGAGAGACATCATATGAGCTTAAAACACAGACTCCAAGCAACTAAAGATCTGTTAAAACGCTACGGCGAAGTGTTTAGCCACGTATGGCAACATCGCGCCGAGCTAGAACCGAAAAAGCATTTGCCTCATGAAGCGCAATTTTTACCCGCTGCATTGGAATTGCAAGAAACACCCGTCTCTCCTGCACCGCGCATTGCCATAGGCCTCATTATTACCTTTGCACTACTAACAGTCATTTGGGCCTGCGTGGGTAAACTTGATCTAGTGGCTAGCGCACAAGGCAAAATAGTGCCCAATGATCGCACCAAAACGATTCAGCCCATAGAAACAGCGACGGTTAAAGCGATTCATATTACTGATGGTCAAAGCGTCAAAGCCGGTGATATTTTAGTAGAGCTAGATTCGACTACCGCCAAAGCAGATCAAGATCGTATTCGCGGTGATTTAACGGTGACACGCCTACAAGTGGCGCGCGCCAAAGCCTTGCTGCAAGCAATGGATCGACATACTAAACCTGCGCTGCTTCGCCCTACTGATGTTAACGAAAAGGCCTTTACGGAAGCACAAAAACTACTGGCTGGACAATATACCGAATTTCAAACCAAACTCGCACAAATTGATGCTGCCATTATCAAAAATAAAGCGGCGCAACGCTCAGCTTTAGCCTTAATTCGTACCCTGCAAAAAACAGTACCCATTACGCGGGAAAAAGAACGCAATTATAAAAGTTTAATGAGCAAAGATTTTGTTTCTAAACACGGTTATCTTGAACAAGAACAAACCCGGATTGAACACGAAGGCGATCTAGCCAATCAACAAAGTCGCTTGAAAGAAATTGATGCCAGTTTACTTGAAGCCAATAGCCAACGAGCGGGCCTGATTGCCGAAACCCAACGCGTTAATTTAGACAGCATCAATGACGGTGCACAAAAATCTGCAAGCTTGGAACAAGACTTGGTAAAAGCGAATGAACATTTCCGACTCACTACCCTCCGAGCGCCAGTGGATGGCACAGTGCAACAACTGGCTGTTCACACCGTCGGCGGGGTCGTTACTCCTGCGCAAGCATTGATGATGATTGTGCCGCAGGATCAAGCACTAGAAGTGGAAGCTTTTCTGGAAAATAAAGATATTGGCTTTGTTAAAGTGGGCCAAATCGCAACAGTAAAAATTGAGACTTTTCCCTACACCAAATACGGCACTGTTCACGCCACGGTCACCTCGGTTTCTCACGATGCCGTCAATGATGAAAAGCGCGGCTTAATTTATCCTATTCGAGTGACAATGAACCGCTCTAGCATTAATGTGGACGGCACTAAGGTAAATCTCTCTCCCGGCATGGCAGTCACCGCAGAAATCAAAACCGGAAAGCGTCGAGTGATTGAATACTTCTTAAGCCCCCTATTGCAACACAGCAATGAAAGTTTGCGCGAACGATAATCTGAGGTAAATCAGATGACAAAAAAACTGGCTTATGAATGTTTAGTCTGTGGAACAGCACTGAAAGGCCCAGTGGGTTTGCTCTTCCATGTATTTGGCATCAAGCGTAGTACCCGCAACCCCAATATCTGTAGCCGCTGCGATACCCACATGCAAGAAGGACGAGTAATTGAATTATCTGTCCTTTTTGCTGATCTAACCAACTTCACCGAAATAACCAATCGCTTAGGTCCAGAAGCTAGCCATGAAGTGTTAGACGCATTTTTTACCATGGCAAATGAACAGCTTATTAAAAACCACGCCTTCATCGATAAATATATTGGTGATGCGGTGATGGCGATTTTTAATGCGCCCATCCCCTATGCTAAACATGCTCATGGGGCAACCCTTGCTGCATTGGGTATTCAGGAAGGCCTCAAATCCGAAGCTAAAAAATTAGGCTTCGATTTACAAGCACGTGTTGGCGTTGCAACTGGTTATGCTCGTGTTGGACGACTGGGCTCAGCCGACCGCAAGGATTACACAGCTATTGGAGACGTGGTCAACCTCGCCTCGCGACTTGAAGCCGTTGCACAACCCGGCGAAGTCATCATCGATAGCAAAGCCTTTGCTCAAATCATCGATGAATATCCCCATCTGACTCCCGAAATAATTAACGTACGTGGATTTGCCGAACCGGTAGAAATTTATCGTATTGAAAAAACCGCTCGTGAAAAAGCAGCAATATCCGCACAAGAACTTGATCCACTGACTAAACGTCAGCGCATGAGTTTGGGTACAGTCTTATTTACTATTTTCGGTGCACCTTGCGCGGCGGGAACACTGCTGAGCCCATTGGCAATCCTGTTGGGAGTAGGCTCTTTCATGGGCGCATTAAGCCCCATACTGCACACACTCGATACAGCACAAATTCGCATTCCTCTACAGATTTTTGCTGTGCTAGGTGCCTTCATCAACTTATACGTGATTCGACGGGGACGCGCTCACTATCAAGCTTTCGATATCAACGAATTAACGCGCTTCGAAAAACGTAAAATACACTTCATGGCTGGACTATCTATTTTTTCACTCGCCGCTGTGGCCTATGAAATTTATGTCCATATTTTTGTATTGGGCATGTCTTATTTCAGCCCGGTGTTATAAAAAAATCATCTGCCATAGTTAGATCGATATAAAGCAAAGCAGTGAAGACCACCTTCACTCGTGTTAGCATAAGCCCCCTCCCTTTTTGCTAACCGAGTTCCGTCCCATGTCTGATTTGAAGTTTGATATTTCCCCCGCTCAACAGCGCATTCAAGCGGAAGGCAAAATCGTCGAACCGCTGAAACAATTTTTAAGCGATGCGGATAAAACCCTCACGGATTATTTTCGTCAGCATTGCCAGCAAGAAAACGATACTTTCTGGATCAACGAGCTGCTCGCTCAACGGGCTTCTGTGATAGATCAAACCTTGGTCTGCGCTTGGCAGCAAATGAATTGGCCACACACTGAAGCTACGCCAGCTATTTGTTTAGTAGCGGTAGGCGGCTATGGCCGCGGTTGTTTACATCCCCACTCCGATATCGATTTACTGATTTTATTAGACCGCCCTATTACGCCGGAAATTCAACAACCGATTGAACAATTTCTCGCAACGCTGTGGGATATTAAATTAGAAGTAGGTCATAGTGTGCGAACACTGGACGAATGCGTTGAAGTGGGCCGCACCGATATTACCATTGCAACTAATTTATTAGAGGCACGTTTCCTCACTGGTTCAGATAATTTATTCGGTCAGCTAACACTAAAAACCGGCCCGCAAGCACTTTGGCAAGATGCCTCATTTTTTCAAGCGAAATTAAAAGAACAAAAACAGCGGCATAAAAAATATGAAAATACCGAATATAATTTAGAACCCGATTTAAAAAATTCGCCAGGCGGCCTGCGTGATATTCAAGTGATTGAATGGGTAACCCGCCACCATTTACACACCCAAAATTTACATCAACTGATGGAGAAAAAATTTCTCACCATCGACGAAGTAAAAATTCTTGAAGAAAATCAAGCTTTCCTCTGGCAAGTACGCTTTGCTCTGCATATTCATACCCGGCGGGATGACAATCGTTTAGTCTTCGGTCACCAACAAGCCATTGCTGCGCTGTTTGGCTATCAAGACAAACCGAATCAATTAGCGGTAGAGC
>CAXNEI010000039.1:0-8066 GCA_964201195.1 Gammaproteobacteria bacterium | reverse complement strand
ACAAAGTACGCGTGAAAAATAGTGATAATCGGAAAGGAAAAAGTGGCGGTTACCGCGTCATTTATTATGCGCAAACAACACAAAAAATTATTTTAATCACGCTCTATTCAAAGTCTGAGCAAGCTGATATTAGCGCTAAAACTATCCGGCAAATTATTAAGGGCTGCTCATAAATAAACGATTTAAAATGCGCTGATACTGATTCTATTCGAATTAATTAACCAAGACATACCCCTTTTGGGGTGTGTAATATACGTTAGGTGAATCATAACAAGTTATGAATACGTTTCTATTAAATTTACTTTCAGCTTATGGAACTCAAGCTGTTGTCGCGGTATTCCTGGGCGTATTTCTCGCCGTATTGATAATATGGTCGATAGTGCATTTCATTTCTGAATCGGGAGAGAAAGTTTCGATCGCCCGCGGACTTATTGAATATACCAAGCGGAAGCGCACTGTGAATCCTCTACCTGGCGGGAGTGAAGTAGTTAAAGAACAGTCTATCGAAGACCAATCACAGACAAAAACCCAAACGACAAGTGAAAACCAACCCATCAATATAGAAACAATAGAAGCAGTAGAGGAAGATGTAGACGAAAAATTGTCTTGCCTTAGAACAAGGCATAAATTGAGAAGCATAATGACTCATGAAACAGGTAGACCCATTAGAGAAATTCCCGGCTCTACGTATTTTTACACATTACAAGGATGGCTGGCATTAAGAAGAAAAGAAATGCACAGTGAATTCTATAATCTGTGCGCTAGGGCAAAATCGTATAAATTCAAACTAGAGGTTCATAAATCTGAACAAGCAGAGTGTTATTTGATTGTATTTGCAAGTGGTAGAGAAGCATCAAATGTATCTAAATTAGATGGGCAGAGAACTTGGCAGATAACAGTAACAGACTCGTGGCACATAATAGATTTTTCATGCATTTTACGTATCCCTGTATCGAGGATTAGATTTCTTTCGGAGAGAACGCTCGATTACCCAGAGGGAAAGGAAATTGCTGTGTTGGATTTATCTATTCAATAAATGTTCACCTAACAAAAGGCTTATGTGTACTAGCTCTAAGCAAACGGATTCATCAACTTAAGTGGCAAACCCGAAAAATCTTTAAGATTGCTCGCTGGCAATGGGCATTGAGCTAATATGGCTAACCCTTCGAGACGGCCTCTGCGCGACCTCCTCAGGGCGAACGGTTTCTCTATGATTCGCTGTGCATCCTGAGCCTGTCGAAGGGTCGAAGAAGCCATAAGTTTGCCCAGACACCCTGAGACCCGTACAATTCCGCTTTATTTTTATTTCACAGCAGGCCGCCTTATGACCACCGCTAAAAAACCCTACGTATTAATTGTGCTCGACGGTTGGGGCTATCGCGAAGATCCCGCAGACAACGCCATCGCTGCAGCCAACACACCTTGCTGGAATCAACTCTGGCAAACTTGCCCGCACACTTTAATTTCTGGCTCGGGTCATGATGTAGGTTTACCCGATGATCAAATGGGCAATTCAGAAGTGGGCCACATCACTTTAGGTGCCGGTCGCGTGGTTTATCAAGATCTCACACGAATTGATCACGCCATCGAGACCGGTGAATTTTTCAAAAATTCCGCGTTGGTGAATGCAGCACAACAAGCAAAAAATAACAGCGGTCGGTTGCATATTTTTGGCTTAGCTTCCGCTGGCGGCGTCCACAGTCATCAACAACATTTATTGGCGATGATTGATTTAGCTGCGCAACAAGGCGTAGAAAAAATTATTCTGCATGCTTTTTTAGATGGCCGCGATTGTCCGCCAAAAAGTGCGGAGCCTTCTCTGCAATTACTCGATGCCCACTTAAAAAAATCTGGCGGTGTTTTAGCTTCTATTACTGGCCGTTATTATGCGATGGATCGCGATCAACGTTGGGATAGAGTAGAAAAAGCCTATCAATTATTAACTGAAAATATTTGCGATTATCATTATCCGGATGCGCTTTCCGCTCTGCAGGCTGCCTATGCTCGCGGCGAAAATGATGAATTTGTTCAACCAACTTTAATTGATACTGGCGAAGATAACTCAATACGCGACGGCGACGTGGTTGTCTTTATGAATTTCCGCTCTGACCGTGCGAGACAACTCACTCGTTGCTTTATTGATAAAAATTTTTCTGGTTTTGCACGCAAGAAAATTCCTCAGCTCACAGCTTTTGTAACTTGCACACAATACGACGCGAATTTTAATGTGCCGGTGGCTTTTCCTCCGCAATCTTTAAAGCAAGGTTTAGGCGATTATTTAGCGCAACTCGGCAAAACTCAATTGCGCATTGCGGAAACAGAAAAATATGCCCACGTGACTTTTTTCTTTAATGGCGGCAACGAACAACCTTATGCGGGCGAAAATAGAATTTTGGTGAGCTCGCCAAAAGTCGCTACCTATGATTTGCAACCGGAGATGAGCGCAGCGGAAGTGACAGACAAATTAGTTGCAGCAATTCTTAGCGGTCAATACGATTTTATTTTATGTAATTATGCCAATGGCGATATGGTAGGCCACACGGGAATCTTTTCTGCTGCAGTCAAAGCTGCAGAAACCATTGATCACTGCTTAACGCAAGTCATTGCTGCTATTCGACAAATGCACGGCGAATGTTTAATTACCGCTGACCACGGTAATTTAGAGCAAATGAGCGATCATAAAACCCATCAACCTCACACTGCACACACTTGTGAACCTGTGCCTTTGGTTTATGTCGGAGAAAATAAACAACTCACATTTTCTAGCCAAGGCACCCTCGCCGATGTTGCGCCCTCTTTGTTGCAGTTGATGAAGCTAGAGATTCCGAAGGAAATGACGGGGAGGGTTTTGTGGGGAAGTAAGTTGCTTTCCACCCCAATAAAAAGTTAAACTACTCGCTGAATAATTTTTATCTCCCAGCTAATAAATTTTAATGAGTAGTTTTATCATGGCAAGCAGACCTCTTCGAATAGTAAAGTTTCGGCCTCAGCCGGCGCCTGCTGAACAACAAGCTGCTCCAGCCACAGCTCTGAAAGGCATACTACGCAGCTCCGAAGCATTACCTAAACCGCGCGTTACTTTCTCCGATAACAACACGATGAGAACACTGCCAACACCAGCAGTCAGTCGAGAAACGCTACTGCAACAAATCACAGAAATAAGAACAGGGCTCGCTGAGATTCAGGAGATTGCAGAACAAATCGATGCAAAGCTAAATCACGATCAAGCTAGACAAATTGCCTCGTAGCAGCGGCTTTACCCGGCACAATGCGCTGAGTTTATTGATGCCTTACAATTAATTGCTCAGCTTCCGCCACCAATCGTTCAATTTGAGAACACAAATACAGTGGAATTGACAATATATTATTATCGAAAGACAGCGGATGCTCTGAAATACGAATCCCTAATGCGCCAGGTTTTTCTTTCAAAAACAATTGCAGCGATTTAAGACTTCCGGTGGTACCCGACTTGACTTCGATAGGATAAATTTTATTGCCAATAGCAATAATATAATCCACTTCAGCCTGACTATTTTTTTGCGCTCGTTTCCAAAAATACAGCTCAGGATCTTTTTCTGGATTTTTATAGGCTAGCAATTCTTGCCCAACAAATTGCTCCGTGATACTGCCCTGATTAATTTGCAGCGGTTTTTGTTCTGGACTCATTAATTCCAATTGTAGACCGCACATATTTTGCAGCAAACCAACATCCATCCAAAGCAATTTAAAAATAGCGTCATTCACCATCGCCCCAAGGGGCACACCTGACGCAGGACTCTGAAAAATAGGTGAAATAATTTTCGCTTTTAATAACAGTGCTAAATCATTTTTCAGATCTCGTGATTTCCTCTCTGGATCGATATAAGCATATTTGACTTGCTGACCGACAAATCGTGGCAATTTTTTATATAGGAATTGAAGCGTTGCTACTCGTGCCTTAGCTGCATATTTGCCAAAGTCTTCTTGATAGGAAGCAATAATTGCGTTTTGCATACTTTCAGCTTGTTTCAGCGAATGGCTATTGCAATATTCTTGCACCACCGCTGGCATGCCGCCTATATATAAATAATGCCGAACCTCTTCTAACAATATCTGATGAATAGTCAGATCATGAGGCGAACTCAAAGTCAGTTTTTTAAGATAGGCTTGTCGTTGAGTTTTTTGTGTCGCCGCTAAAAACTCCATAAAAGATAAAGGATGCAAATGCAGTTGTTTCACGCGACCAACAGGCATACGAAAAGCTTCTTGCTCCAGGGCAAATTCTAACAATGATCCAGCAGAGATCACCGCTAACTCAGGCATTTTTTCTTTAAAGTATCTGAGCGCCATTAATGCTTGCGGACATTCTTGAATTTCATCTAAAAAAAGCAGGCTGTTTTCAGGTGTAATCCGCTGATTTAGATGCACCTCTAATTTCGGAATAATATGAGCAGGATCTAGCGATTCAAAACAGGATTTAATAGTTGGCGTTAACTCAAAGTTAACCGTAATCACTTGATTGAACAGTTCGCGGCCCACTGACTCGATGAGAAAGGTTTTACCTACCTGCCGTGCACCGCGAATAATCAGTGGTAGCCGTGGCATAGTCTTTGCCCAATGGCGTAACTGGGTTTCCAATTGTCGCTTCATAAGATAGTCTCGCTGGATCATTCTGGGTATTTGGCTAAAATCCAAACCTGTTCTTGTCATTATAAGGCTAAAATCCAAACCTGTTTTAGTGTTTTTTTGGTCAAAATCCAAATATGTTCGCTTTTCGAACCAATACCGCCCAGCCGCTTGCCTCCAACCCCATCCTGGTCCATCATGCACTCTTCTAAAAATCACCGAGGTCATTCCCTATGCTAATGGTCAAAGCCCTTCATATTATTTTCGCGATTTGTTGGTTTGCTGGCGTATTTTATTTACCGCGCTTGTTTGTCTATCACGCCCAAGCCACTGATCAAATCAGCAAAGACCGATTCAAAATCATGGAGCGCAAACTCTATCGCGGGATTATTATTCCTTCCACTTTACTCACGCTGTTATTCGGCGGTTGGTATGCAGCCTATTATTGGTCTTGGCTAAAAAGCGCCGGTTGGTTTCATGCAAAAGTAACTATTATCTTTTTGCTGATCGGCTACAACCATCTGTGTAGTTATTACCTCAAACAATTCGCCCAAGACACAAATAAAAAGAATCATGTATTTTTTCGCTGGTTCAATGAAGTCCCTGTGCTTTTCTTACTCGCCATTGTGGTCTTAGCTGTAGTAAAACCTTTTTAGAATGTAAGGATTACCCTGATGATGAATGCTGACAAACCCGTTGTGCTGTGTTTTTCAGGCCTCGACCCTTCCGGCGGCGCAGGCATTCAAGCAGATATAGAAACCATCGCTAGCCTAGGTGGTCACTGCGCACCGATAGTGACCACGCTCACCATTCAAGACACCAGCAATGTAAAATATACCCAAGCAGTCGATGCTTCATTGATTGTTGCGCAGGCTAGAGCCGTGTTGGAAGACATGCCGGTGCGCGCCCTTAAACTGGGTTTGTTAGGTAGCGTTGCGGCGGTGGAAGCAATTCATACTATATTAGTGGATTATCCTAATTTACCTGTCATTCTTGATCCCATTATTTATGCCAGCGGCGGTACTGAACTCGCTCATCGCGAATTGCTGGATGCGCTAGAAAATTTATTATTGCCCTATACCACTGTGCTCACACCTAATTCCGAAGAAGCGCAAATGTTGGCGGAAGAAGCAGATTGTTTAGAAGCCTGCGCCAATCAATTATTAGAAAAAGGTTGTCATTATGTGCTAATCACTGGCACTCACGAAAACACACCGCAAGTCATTAATAAATTGTGGGGCGGTGGCAGACGTTTACTCAGCGAAATTTCTTGGCCACGATTACCCGATCAATATCACGGCTCCGGTTGTACTTTAGCCGCTGCACTCAGCGCTTATATTGCCCACGGCATGGATGTGATTTCCGCAGTGCGTGAAGCGCAATCTTTTACTTGGCAGAGTTTGCAACACAGTCATCGGTTAGGCATGGGCCAAAAAATTCCTGAGCGATTTTTTTGGTGTAACAACACCACTGAAGCACTGCGCAAAAAAGCGAATTGATTTTTACCTCATCACTCTCTGGCTGAACAGGAAAAAAATGCGCGGCCTTTATCTTATTGCTCAACCTCCACCCGAAAAATCTTTCTCTGCTTGGTTAACTCAAGTGGAACAAGCACTATTGGGCGGCGCGTGTTTATTGCAATATCGAGAAAAAAATATCGATGCATCGCTTCGATTAGAGCGCGCCTATGCATTGCAGTTGTTATGCGAAAAATATCACGTGCCTTTTATTGTGAATGATTGTGTGACGACGGCAAAACAATTAGGCGTAGGCGTGCATTTGGGTCAAACTGACAACTCTATTGCAGAAGCGCGAAAACAACTCGGCCCTGAAGCAATAATTGGCGCCACCTGTCATAATTCATTAGAATTGGCGCAGCAGGCTTGCGAACAAGGGGCATCTTATTTAGCTTTTGGTCGATTTTTTCCTTCCTCAACCAAACCAGATGCACAACCTGCAACGCTCAATATTTTAACTGAAGCCAAGCAAAAATTTAAACTACCCATTGTTGCAATCGGGGGAATTACGCTGCATCATGCGCCAAAATTAATTGCGGCAGGCGCAGATTTATTAGCGGTGGCTCGCGGTGTTTTTGGCGAAGAAAATCCCCGCGAAACTTGCCAAGCTTTTCAAAAATTATTTCGAGAGCAAACATGACTCATTCAGAACAACTTTTCACTCGCGCACAGCAACATATTCCTGGCGGCGTTAATTCTCCGGTTCGTGCTTTCAAAGGCGTAGGTGGTGCGCCGATTTTTTTCAAAAAAGGCGAAGGCGCTTATTTAACGGATGAAGATAATAAAAAATATATTGATTATGTCGGTAGCTGGGGGCCAATGATTTTAGGCCATGCCCATCCACAAGTCATTAAAGCGGTGCAACAAGCCTGCGAACAAGGTTTAGGCTTTGGCGCGCCTACAAAAATAGAAATTGAAATGGCAGAATTAGTGTGTCAATTAATGCCATCCATTGAGTCTGTGCGCATGGTCAGTTCCGGCACCGAAGCAACCATGACAGCAATTCGTTTAGCCCGTGGTTATACGCAACGTGATTTAATTATTAAATTTGAAGGCTGTTATCACGGTCACGCCGATGCCCTATTAGTAAAAGCCGGTTCCGGCGCATTGACCTTGGGCGTACCCAGTTCTGCTGGCGTACCTGCTGATGTAGCGAAGCATACGGTGACACTAGAATATAACAACCTCGATGAAGTGGACGCTTTTTTCAATGCCCACGGCAATAAAATTGCTGCAGTGATTGTAGAGCCCATCGCGGGCAATATGAATTGCGTACCTGCTCTGCCAGAATTTTTACAGGGTTTAAGAAAATTATGCGATCAAGCGCAAGCCGTATTAATTTTTGACGAAGTGATGACAGGATTTCGTGTGGCATTAGGTGGCGCACAATCTCTTTATAATATTACGCCCGACTTAACGACGTTAGGTAAAGTCATCGGCGGTGGATTACCCGTAGGCGCTATCGGTGGCCGTAAAAAAATTATGGATGTATTAGCGCCTACTGGCCCGGTGTATCAAGCAGGCACTTTGTCAGGCAACCCCATTGCCTTAACTGCGGGCCTCACCACTTTACAATTAATTCAAGCACCGAATTTCTACGAAAATTTATCACAGCAGACCAAAGCACTCTGCGAACAAATGCAATCACTCGCGCAAAAAGCAAAAATTCCTTTCCTCGCGCAATCCGTCGGTGGTATGTTTGGTTGGTTTTTTTCATCAGAAAAAATCATTGCGCGCTTTGATCAAGTGATGCAATGCGATGTGGAAAGATTCAAGAATTTTTATCATGCGATGCTAACGCAAGGGATTTATCTCGCGCCTTCTGCTTATGAAACCGGCTTTGTTTCTGCTTGCCATGGGGAAAAAGAAATTCAAGCCACTTTAGCAGCAGCAGAAATTGCATTCACAAAGGTGTAGGATTTTTTATGGCAGACATTACTTTCT
>CAXNEI010000038.1:0-8114 GCA_964201195.1 Gammaproteobacteria bacterium | reverse complement strand
TTCAACACTTAACTTTATTAGAAGAACCGCAAGCGGCTTTATATAGTTGGATTCATGCACAGCAAGCTAGTTGGCGACAACAAGTAAAAGTGGGCGATATTATTTTAGTGGTCGATGTGGGCGGCGGCACCACCGATTTATCCTTAATTGCCGTAACTGAAGAAGCAGGGCAATTGGGTTTAACGCGTATTGCAGTGGGCGATCATATTTTATTGGGCGGCGATAATATGGATTTGGCTTTGGCCTATCGGGTACAAGCTAAATTAACGGAAGCAGGTCATACGCTACAAGCTTGGCAATTGATTGCATTAACGCAAGGCTGTCGAGCAGCGAAAGAACAATTGCTTTCTGATCCTTCACTTTCATCAGTGCCTATTGTCGTGCCGAGTCGAGGCTCGCAATTATTAGGTGCTACTTTGCGTTCCGAATTAACACGAGAGGATGTAGAGCAAGGTTTGTTAGAGGGTTTTTTCCCGGCGTGTGACATTGATGATCAACCGCGTAATAGAGCTCGCGCCGCATTAAAAAAATTAGGTTTGCCCTATGCACAAGAAGCGGCAATTACACGACATTTGGCTGCGTTTCTGACGCGACAAAAAACTGCAGCCCATGAATTAAAGAGTCATATTAACAATAACAGCTTCATTCAGCCGACGCATTTATTATTAAATGGCGGTGTTTTCAAATCGACTTTATTTGCGCAGCGATTACTGGATGTGATGAATGGTTGGTTAGAGCAAGACGATAAAAAAATCTGTTTATTGGATGGCGTAGAATTAGATGCAGCTGTGGCTTATGGCGCTGCCTATTATGGTTATGTGCGGCAAGGTAAAGGTGTGCGTATTCGTGGTGGTGTTGCCAGCAGTTATTATGTGGGCGTTGAAAGTGCGCTGCCAGCGGTTCCTGGTTTTTCACCCCCTTTAACGCTTTTGTGTGTAGCGCCGTTTGGCTTAGAAGAGGGTAGTGAAGTAGAGTTGACTCAACATGAGTTAGGTTTAGTGGTCGGCGAGCCCGTAGAATTTAAATTTTTTGGTTCCAATACTCGTCGCCATGATGAGGCAGGTATTTTATTAGAGACCTGGGGCAAGGAAGAAATTGAAGAGCTACCAGAAATTCAGTTGATTTTACCTGTCGAGGGAACTCATAAACCTGGTGATGTGGTGCCGGTGCATTTATCCTCACGAGTAACAGAAGTCGGCACATTGGCTTTGTTAGCTATTTCTACTCATTCGCCGCAGCAAAAATGGCAAGTGGAATTAAATCTGCGGGACGAAAAAAAAAAGTAATATCGCCTCTGGCTGAGGCGATAACGCCGCAACTACAACAAGCTTTCGTTGCCATTGAACAAGTATTCGGTAAAAGCCAAGCGATCAAGGATCCTAAATTACCGAAACAACTGCGACATACCTTAGAAAAATTATTATGTAAAAGAGAAGAATGGGATTATCAATTAACTCGTCGATTATCCGATAAATTATTAGAGGGCATGAAACATCGAAGACGTTCTGCCGAACATGAACGCGTTTGGTTTAATTTAACGGGTTATTGTTTGCGACCTGGGTTTGGTGATGCATTAGATCAAGCTCGTGTGCAAAGCGTTTGGCCTTTATATATTTCTGGTTTGCAGTTTTCACAAGAAGCACAAAATTGGGCTGAGTGGTGGACTTTTTGGCGACGCATTGCCGGCGGATTAGTGCCTGAACAACAACAGCAAATTTATTTAAGTGTGACTCGTTTTATTGATCCAGTGAATATCCGTAATCGCAGCATTGCCGCTGAATTAAAAAATCGTGCCTATGAATTTTTAATTCGTTGTGTGGCTTTGTTAGAGCATTTATCCATCGAACAAAAAACGCAATTAGGCGAATGGTTGTTGACGCGATTAAAAAATTCCTCGGAGCCTTTAACCAGTTGGTGGGCTTTGGGCCGCATTGCAGCGCGGGTACCAAGTTACGCGAATAGAGATCAACAAATTCCTTTTTCTACTGTAAGCGTCTGGTTAAAGACCCTGTTAGCTCAAGATTTGCGAAAAGATCGCGCCCTCTTATTGGCTGCAACTTTAATGGCTCAGCGTACAGGCGATGCATTAACCGATATCGATGACGCGTTGCGTCAACAAGTGCTGAAACAATTAGTTTTGGCTAAAGCACCGGTATCTTGGATTCAGTTGGTAGAAGTCGGTGGTGAAGTTAACGCGCAAGATCAAAATAGTTTGTTAGGCGAAACTTTGCCCAGGGGGTTGCGGTTGTTAAACAGAGTATTGTAATCAGGCAGATGAAGAGCGATTTTTCCAGTAATTTGGTTTGCGCGCATGATGAGCAATCGCAATAACGATAATACCTTCTTCGATGACATGGTAGATAAGAGTAAAAGGAAATTTTTTAATAACTACTTTCTTTAAACCAGCTGGTGCAGGAGATCCGGAGAGAGGAAATGAAAATGCGATAGCCAATGCACGTTCTACAGCAGCGACAAATTGCAGGCCCAACTCGGGTTGAATTTCTGCATAGTATTTTGTCTCAGCGATAAATTCTTCTCGCGCTTCGGTGAGGAAGTGAGCCCTTCTCAATGGCAAGCCTTTTTTGCTTCAGCTAAAACATCAGTAGCTTGATAGATAGAGGTTGTGCCATTCTCCCAAGCCAACATTCTTGCGGTAATTTCTTTTTCCCACGCAGCTTCAATGTCATTGACTGCTGGGTCTTGCAGGGATTCCAATAGAACCTCAGCCAAGCGCGCTCGATCATTGGGTGCCAACTGCTGAGCTTGAATTTCAAGCTCTTTAAGGGATAATGACATGGCAAGTCTCCGTAAATGAAAGTAATGATTAAGTATATACCAGAAGGTTATTTAAAGACCAAGTCTTTGCGTTATTTCAGATTATTCCCGCCATATTCCTTTGCGCTAAATTCAGGTAAACTCGCTGCTCTTTTATTTTTACCCTTTTTCACCTTAAAGCATCTTTATTACTGTGACTCACTGCAAAAAAATTCGTAATTTTTCCATTATTGCCCATATCGATCACGGTAAATCTACCTTGGCCGATCGGTTTATTCAGCTGTGCGGCGGTCTTACTGAGCGAGAAATGAATGCCCAAGTGCTCGATTCCATGGATTTAGAGCGCGAGCGTGGTATTACCATTAAAGCCCACAGCGTGATGCTGAATTATAAAGCGAAAGATGGCGTCACTTACCAGCTGAATTTTATTGATACGCCGGGCCATGTGGATTTCACCTATGAAGTCTCCCGTTCCTTGGCAGCTTGCGAAGGAGCTTTATTGGTAGTGGATGCAGGTCAAGGTGTTGAAGCGCAATCGGTAGCTACTTGTTATACCGCTATTGAGCAGGGCCTAGAAGTATTGCCGGTATTAAATAAAATTGATTTGCCGCAAGCGGAACCCGAGCGAGTGATTGAGCAAATCGAAAATATTATCGGCATTGATGCGCAAGATGCTTGTCGTGTCAGTGCGAAAACAGGTTTAGGTGTACCGGAATTATTAGAAGAACTCGTTGCCAAAATTCCTCCGCCAGAAGGTGACCCCACAGCACCGCTACAAGCACTGATTATTGATTCTTGGTTTGATAATTATTTGGGTGTCGTGTCTTTGGTTCGAGTGAAGCATGGTCATTTACGCAGTGGCGATAAAATTTTGATCAAGTCTACTGGCCAATCGCACAAAGTTGATAGTCTGGGTGTGTTCACCCCAAAACGATTAGAAACCCATACATTGCAAGCCGGCGAAGTAGGTTTTATTGTGGCGGGAATCAAAGACATTTTTGGTGCGCCAGTGGGCGATACAATTACTCATACTCAGGGTGCTGATCGGGTAGAAATCTTGCCTGGATTCAAAAAAATTAAACCCCAGGTCTATGCCGGATTATTTCCTATTAGTGCGGACGACTACGAAGCCTTTCGTGATGCGCTGGCAAAATTAACCTTGAACGACGCGTCTTTATTTTATGAGCCAGAAACTTCCGAAGCGCTAGGTTTTGGTTTTCGCTGCGGCTTTCTCGGCATGCTGCATATGGAAATTATCCAAGAGCGGCTCGAGCGTGAATATGACCTGGATTTAATTACTACAGCGCCGACGGTGGTCTACGAAATTTTACGCACCGATGGCAGCATTTGTTATGTAGATAATCCCACTAAATTACCTGTGCTTAATCACATAGCAGAAATTCGTGAGCCTATTGCTGAAGCCAATATTTTAGTGCCGCAAGAATTCCTTGGTAATGTGATTACGCTCTGTATAGAGAAACGCGGCGTACAAAGAAATCTACTTTACGTGGGCAACCAAGTGTCGTTGACCTATGATATTCCTTTGAGTGAAGTGGTATTAGATTTCTTTGATCGCTTAAAATCTGTATCGCGCGGTTTTGCTTCGTTGGATTATCATTTTGTTCGTTTTGAAGCCAGTGACTTAGTGCGTATCGATATATTAATTAATGGTGAGCAAGTCGATGCTTTGGCTTTAATTGGCCATAGATCTTTGTCGCTGTATCGTGGCCGAGCAGTGACAGAGAAAATGAAAGAACTGATTCCGCGACAGATGTTCGATGTAGCCATTCAAGCCGCTATTGGTAATCAAATTATTTCTCGCCAAACGGTAAAGGCGTTACGCAAAAATGTGATCGCTAAATGTTATGGTGGTGACGTCAGTCGTAAGCGTAAATTATTAGATAAGCAAAAAGCTGGAAAAAAGCGGATGAAGCAGGTAGGTAAAGTGGAAATTCCACAGGATGCATTTTTAGCTGTGTTGAAGGTGAAGTGATTCATGGATATAGATTTTTCCCTGGTGTTAGTCATTCTAGTTTTTCTGTGTGGTGTTGTTACGCTGCTAGATAGATTAATTTTTTCTAAAAAAAGAGTCGCTACCGGCGTTCAGCAAGAACCAGCTTGGATTGAATACCCTAAATCTTTTTTCCCGGTTTTATTAGTGGTGCTTTTATTGCGATCTTTTTTATTAGAACCTTTTACCATTCCTTCTGGTTCTATGTTTCCTACGCTAGAACAGGGCGACTACATTTTAGTCAACAAATATACCTATGGCCTGCGTTTGCCGGTGATAGGCACCAAAATAATCAGTATCGGTGAGCCAAAGCGGGGCGACGTGATGGTATTTCGCTATCCTGAAAAGCCAAGCATTAATTACATCAAGCGAGTGGTGGGATTGCCGGGCGACAAGATTGCTTATTTCAATAAAAAACTTACAATTAACGGCAAGCCGCTAGAGTATCAATTGATTGCCCAGACTTCAGAAAAGCAAGTGTGGCAAGAACAGTTGGGTCATATCAATCATCAGATATGGAATTTTATCTTTATTGACTTAGGTATCGAAGGCGAATGGACTGTGCCAGCGCACAGTTATTTCGTCATGGGTGATAATCGCGATAACAGTCGTGACAGCCGTGTTTGGGGCTTTGTGCCCGATCGCAACGTGGTGGGGAAAGCCTTTGCCATTTGGATGCATAAGCCCGATTGGATTCCTAGTTTTTCACGTAATGGATTAATTAATCCCTAGCAGATGGAGTGTGTATGCGTTCTTTGAATAAATCAGCCCGTGGTTATGGTGTCGTCGGTATCTTTGGCATGATTGCGTTTTTCGTTTTTCTCACCTATGTCATCATTAAAGTAGCAACAATCTATTATGATGCCTTTGTGATTCATAAAGAAGTTACCCATCTTGCTGCAGCACCTGCGGGCGATCGTTCAGCCGCTGACATTAAGAGTTACCTAAAGCGCCAGCTTGAAATTAATGGCGTGGATAGTGTGAGCGAAGAAGATATTCATGTGGAATATGATCCTGGCCAGCTGGCTTATACGGTGCATGTGACGGCAGAAGAAAAAGCGCGCATAGTCCATAAATTATTCTTGCTGATTCAAATTGATGAGACTGCTAAGGTTTCGAGAATGTGAGGGAGCCTCAGTTTGATGCCTTATGTCATCGATTAGGCTGTAGTTTTCAGCGCAAAGAATTACTGCAATTGGCTTTGGCCCATCGCAGTGTTCATAGCCAAGAAAATAATGAGCGCTTAGAATTTCTAGGCGACTCCATTTTAAATTTTATTATTGCAGAAGCTTTATACGAGCGATTTAGCCAGGCCAAAGAAGGTCAGCTAAGTCGCTTGCGTGCTGAATTGGTCAGTGGTGTTGCATTAGCAAAACTAGCCAAGCAATTTGACCTTGGGGATTTTTTAACCTTGGGTCCGGGAGAATTAAAAAGTGGTGGCCATCGGCGCGCTTCTATTCTGGCCGATGCTTTTGAAGCCATTATTGGCGCATTATATTTAGATCAAGGCATGGAAGTTTGCCGGCAACATCTATTGCGTTGGTTTCATGCTGCATTAAATGCTGTGCATCTTGATCAAGCTAAAGATCCAAAAACCTGTCTGCAAGAAAAACTCCAAGCCTATAAATTGCCTTTGCCTATTTATGATGTAGTGAGCGTGGAAGGTAATCCCCATGATCAACATTTTCACATTATGTGTTGTGTGCCGACCATTTCTCATGAAACAAAAGGCGAGGGCGCTACGCGACGTCGTGCAGAACAGCAGGCCGCGCAAGATTATTTAGACTGGCTAGCTACACAAAATATGAAAGAGTTACTCAAATGAAAAAATCTACCGAACTGCTTAATACCCATTGCGGAACCATTACAGTGGTGGGGCGTCCTAACGTGGGCAAATCCACCCTCATCAATCATCTGTTAGGTCAAAAGATTTGTATCACTTCACGGAAACCACAAACCACGCGTCATGCCATGATGGGTGTATTAACCCGCGATCAATGCCAAATGATTTTTGTCGATACGCCTGGTTTACACCAAAATGCACCGAAAGCCATTAATCGCTATATGAATCGTGCAGCTGCTCGTTCGCTGCATGATGTGGATCTTATTATTTTTGTGGTAGAAGCCAATCGTTGGACCGAAGAAGATCAATGGGTATTTGAAAAAATTGCTGGACAAAAAATTCCGTCTTTATTAATTGTGAATAAAGTCGATAAAATGAAAGACAAAGCACAATTGCTGCCCTATTTGAAGCGGATGGAAGAGCGTCAGTGCTTTGCTGAAATTGTGCCTATCTCTGCATTAAAAAAACAAAA
The DNA here is from genome assembly GCA_964201195.1 of Gammaproteobacteria bacterium. Taxonomy (GTDB): domain Bacteria; phylum Pseudomonadota; class Gammaproteobacteria; order Pseudomonadales; family JAHFSE01; genus JAHFSE01. The sequence goes on along the minus strand of CAXNEI010000038.1, from coordinate 1,013 downwards.
CTTAGATCGATTGCTCGAGCGAATAGAAACCTATTTACCCAAAAGTGAATTTTTATTTGATGAAGACCAGCTAACTGATCGTTCGCAGAAGTTTTTAGTGGCCGAAATTATTCGCGAAAAAATTCTCCGTCAAACCGGTCAAGAAGTGCCCCACGAATTAACTGTCACGATTGATTCTTATCAATTAAAAGACGGCATCTATCATATCTCTGCCATATTATGGGTAGAGCGCGATACGCAAAAAGCTATTGTGATTGGTCATCAAGGTCAACGATTAAAAACTGTGGGCCAACAATCGCGACTCGATATTGAAAAATTAATTGATAACAAAGTCATGCTGACTTTATGGGTAAAAGTAAAAAAAGGCTGGAGTGATTCGGATAAAGCCCTGCAAGGTTTAGGGTATGTGGAATAAAGTATTGTCCTTGACGGAATAATCCGTTCACCCTGAGCTTGTCGAAGGGTCGAGCACATTGGGATAGGCTTCGACAGGCTCAGCCAGAACGGGCCCCGCCAGCCTTAAAGCAGCTTGACCAGCGTAGCAACTACCGCCGCTTGTGCCAATAAAAGACCAGCCATCCATTTCACCAGGTCGGCTTTAAGTGTTTCAAGATCAAACTTAGTAGCCAGCTCGCGCACGGCAATAGTTTCGCTCAATGCCTCTGCTAATGCTTCTACTTCAGCTTTTGCTTGTTCTTCTGAAATACCTGCGGATTTAAGCCGTTCTACAAATTTCAAGGTATCGAAGGTAATGGTGGTCATGGTATTAATTCCTGCATTTTAGCTTAATGCTTAGTCTATCATGCTTGACAGGTGCAGCAATGGCGTTTAATGACTATTGCCCGTCGAAACACCCGTGTATAGGTCGTGAAGGTTTGGCTCTACATTTGAGCTGAACAGCTTTGCCAGATCCTCTCTTCCAAACATGGATACCCTGTAGATCAAGCGGTTGTTGTCATCGAGTTGTATAGTGGACCCCATAAAACGGACAATAGATTAAGAGGGTATCTGTC
>CAXNEI010000037.1:0-8191 GCA_964201195.1 Gammaproteobacteria bacterium | reverse complement strand
AAAAAAACAATTGGTGGTGGAAGCGGGTACTGGTACCGGAAAAACTTTTGCTTATTTAGTGCCAGCCTTGTTACGGCTTCATCATCAAGCGGATGATGAACAAAAAAGTAAAATACTGATTTCCACTGCAACCAAGAGTTTGCAGGATCAATTATTTCATCGCGATCTTCCTCATGTAACAAAAACTTTGGATGTCACTGTCAATGCAGTGTTATTAAAAGGCCGCGCCAATTATGTGTGCCCTTATCGATTGCAACTTTATAGTGAACAGCAAGCTTTATTTTCTTTTGCGCAACACAAAGAAATAGCACAGATTCGACGTTGGGCCGCAAAGTCGGTCAGTGGTGATATCAGTGAATGTGAAACCGTACCAGAGCATTCACCGGCATGGAAATCCGCAACCAGTACACAAGATAATTGTTTAGGCCAGGATTGTCCGCAATTAGACAATTGCCCTTTGTATCGCGTGCGAAAACAAGCCATGCAAGCGGATTTAATTGTGGTGAATCATCATTTATTTTTTGCTGATGTGGTATTGAAAGAAGATGCGTTTGGTGAATTATTGCCGACCTGTGATGTGATGATTTTTGATGAGGCTCATCAATTACCCGCGATTGCTACCGTATTTTATGGTCAGAAAGTCACTTCACGCAATCTGTTAGATTTATGTCGCGATGTGCAAGCAGAATTATTAGAAAAAACCACAGGGTCAGAAGCCTTGTCACAAGCAGAGCAGCAATTAATTCAAGCGGTAGAGCAATTAATTACTCGCATGGGTTTAGAGGAAGTCAAAGGTATTTGGCCACAAGTAGCGCATCGATTACAAGAATATGTTATTCAGGCTCATGAAGAATTGGCTGAGTTAACACAACTATTAGCCCTAGAGCAAACCCGTAGTCGAGGTTTGGCCAATTGTTGGAAGCGTGCGCAAGAGTTATTAAAATTATTTTCGCAGCTCACTGAGATAAATAAAAATACTACTGATCAAGTGCATTGGTATGAACAATATGGTGCGCATTTTAGTATTCATTTTACGCCCTTGTCAGTCGCTGAATTATTTAGCCAAGGCTTAGCCGCTCATTCAGCCGCCTGGATTTTCACTTCAGCAACTTTAGCGGTAAAAGAAAACTTTGCTCATTTCACTGATGCTATGGGGCTTCAACAAGCAGAAACGTTAAAATTAGACAGCCCTTTTAATTATGCACAACAAACGCGGTTATTTGTGCCCCGTTATTTGCCAGATCCAAAGCAATCCACTTATGTTGCCCGTTTGTTAGAATCTATTATGCCGATTTTGGCAGTAAATCCTGGCGGAAGTTTTTTATTATTTACCAGTCACCGCGCTTTGCAAGAAGCAGCAAAATTGTTGCGCGAACAAAAGTATGAAAAACCTTTGTGGGTGCAAGGTGAATTAAATAAAAATGAATTATTGGACGGTTTTCGTGAGGCGCCGTCTTTATTATTAGGCACCGCAAGTTTTTGGGAAGGGGTGGATGTCGGTGGTGTAGCGCTCACTTGCGTAGTGATTGATCGCTTACCGTTTGAATCACCGGGAGAGCCTATTTTACAGGCAAAAACCCATGCCTATCGCAAACAAGGCAAAGATCCTTTTGCTGAATTGCAATTACCGCGAGCGGTGATTGCTTTAAAACAAGGAGCTGGTCGATTAATTCGCAGCGAAACTGATTATGGCGTACTAGTGATTGCGGATCATCGATTAGTGAGTAAAAAATATGGCAGTGATTTTTTACAAAGTTTGCCGAATTTTCCGCGCACCAGAAATCTTGATCAAGTGGTTGAGTTTTTGAAAAATTACTCGTTTGAGTAATAGATATTTTTCTAGCCGTCCGAATAATAATTACCGTTTGTTGTTGAATAAATCGATCATTAAGATTGACAGTCTCGTCGAGTCTCTTCAGAATGCGCCCAGTTTCATATGAAAATTAATTTTTCTATGAAAGAAATTTTTTAATAAGAAGGGATGCAGTTTTACGAGAGATTATTTTATGACTGATCCTAAGAATTCTTTTCATGCAAATCCTTTTGCGAATACGATTACGAATCCTTTTGTAGAGGGTTTTGATGCGCAGCAACGCGAACTTGAACGTGAACTTCAAGCGAGTCCATTTTTAGATCCAGCTTTACGTTCTGCGCCGGGAACACCCGAGCGTGCTGCCTCTCCTGTAATTCCTCCTTTTGCTCTTCGCACTCCTGGAGGGAAAAATACAGTAGATCTTCGGAGGGTGCTTGAAACCGATCGGCGGCAGCCAGTAAGACTGCCCGTAGTAGCTCAAGCAGATCAGGCTTCTGATACCAGTTCGCGACGATCTAGCATTGCAGCGCTTCGACATGAATTGGATAACATGCGTGCTCAACTAGCGCAATTTAAACTGGCAGATGCGGCTGTTTTGCAGCCAGTGGTGCAGCGCGCTAGTGAGCTTGTAGAATATGCTGATCGCTATTCTTCTTGTGAGGGTTCTCGGCGCAGCTCACGAGCCAGTGAAGCGTTCAGTCAACCAAGATATTCGGCTGGGCAGGTTGTAGCGCGAAGTTTTTCGCCACCTAATTTACATAATGAGAATTCAACAGCGGCGCAGCTTTTTGTGCCAATTGAAGGGCTTTTTGATCAATTTTATTCTAACGGACTACAACTTGCTGCTGAATGGCGGCAATCTGATCATGGATCAGAAGATCGTCCGCCTTCTTATACTGAATCTCAGCGAGCATATGGTGTAGATGAGGACGTTTATAGTGATGATGATCAAGTTGAGTTTGAGCCTACGGTTGCACGAAATAGTCCAGATCCTCAGCGTCGCACAGTATTTGATGCGGCTTTAGATCGGTTACATCCGGATCTACTTCATCCTGATGGTGGGGCTGTCTCTGCTCTGTGGATTAATGCGCTGGATGAATTTAAAGGTGCAGTGGATAAATTCATGCCTTCATTTCGGCGAAGATTAAATGGCAGTGACGATAGAGACGTCGCGCATTGCGAAAAAAGGATACAAGAATTAGCGACGAGCGGTGTTGAGATGGTCATTAGGCATAAGCTACAGGATGACTTTCCCGATGCTTGGGATGATGAAATTCGTCCACAGTCAGAAGCAGCAGCAAATGCTGCATTAGCTGCATTCAAAAGAGCTGTTGAGCAAGTAGAGCATCAGTATTCGGTTCCAGGTTCAGCTCGAAGTTCAGCGCATTCTTCTGAAGTAGAATATGTCTAATTAAAATAATGTCTTCAAGCGCAAGGATGCGCCCTTGTATTTTTTTCTGAAATCCCCCACGTAGTGTACGTCTTAAGCCTCTCTCTATTTTTAACGAAGGCGGTTACACCATGCGATTCGATAAACTCACCAATAAACTTCAAGCAGCGTTTGCTGATGCGCAATCTTTAGCCGTTGGCAAAGATCATACGCAAATTGAGTCGGCGCATTTATTATTAGCATTGCTCGATCAATCTGAGTCCAGTCTCACGGCTTTGTTAGCTCAAATCAATGCTGATACCAAAGGTTTGCGCCAAGCGCTACAAAAACAGCTCGAAGCTTTTGCTCAATTAAAAAATCCCGAAGGTGAAGTGAATATTTCACCAGAGCTGAATCGTATTTTAAATATGGCTGATAAAGTTGCCCAGCAAAAAGGTGATGAATTTATTGCTTCCGAGTGGGTATTGTTGGCGATGGCGGAAGATAAATCTTTCGGTCTTATTCTTGGGCAATACAACATTAAACCGCAGGCGTTGAAACAAGCCATTGAACAATTAAGGGCAGGGCAAAAAGTGAATAATCCTAATGCAGAACAAAATCGTCAGGCGTTAGATAAATATACGGTGGATCTTACCCAAAAAGCCCGTGAAGGAAAATTAGATCCGGTGATTGGTCGTGATGATGAAATTCGTCGGACTATTCAAGTCTTACAGCGCCGCACTAAAAATAATCCCGTGTTAATCGGCGAGCCTGGTGTAGGTAAAACTGCCATTGTGGAAGGATTAGCACAACGGATTATTAATGGTGAAGTGCCGGAAGGTTTAAAAAATAGCAGTGTGTTGGCTTTGGATATGGCTGCTTTAATTGCGGGCGCAAAATTCCGTGGTGAATTTGAAGAACGCTTAAAAGCAGTGCTCAATGAATTATCGAAACAAGATGGCCATGTCATTTTATTTATCGATGAATTGCATACCATGGTGGGTGCCGGTAAAGCAGAAGGCGCTATGGATGCCGGTAATATGTTGAAGCCTGCGTTAGCGCGCGGTGAATTACGTTGTGTCGGCGCAACCACATTAAATGAATATCGTCAGTATATTGAGAAAGATGCTGCGCTGGAGCGTCGTTTTCAAAAAGTCTTGGTCGATCAACCTTCGGTGGAAGATACCATTGCCATTTTACGCGGCTTAAAAGAAAAATATGAATTACATCACGGCGTCGATATTACGGATGGCGCAATTATTGAAGCGGCAAAATTATCTCATCGTTATATTACCGATCGACAATTGCCCGATAAAGCCATCGACTTGATTGATGAAGCTGGGTCTCGTATTCGAATGGAAATGGATTCTAAGCCAGAAGTGATGGATAAATTAGAGCGGCGTTTGATTCAATTGAAAATGGAACGGGAAAGTTTGAAGAAAGAAGAAGATGAAGCCTCGAAAAAACGCTTGGCGAAACTTAATCAAGATATTGCTGAGTTAACCCAAGAATTCCAAGAATTAGAAAAGATTTGGAAATCTGAAAAAGCGTTATTACATGGCGCGCAAAAAGTTAAGGAAGAACTAGAACAAGCGCGAATTGATTTTGAAGCGGCACGCCGTAAAAGCGATTTAGCGCGGATGTCGGAATTGCAATACGGAAAAATTCCTGAATTAGAAAAACAATTAGCACAAGCAGCGCAGCAGGAAGAGGGCCCGATGCACATGCAATTGTTACGTAATAAAGTCACGGAAGATGAAATTGCCGAAGTGGTTTCCAAGTGGACCGGAATTCCTGTGTCAAAAATGTTAGAAGGCGAAAAAGAAAAATTATTAACTATGGAAGCGGCCTTACATAAAAGAGTGGTTGGGCAGGATGAAGCGATTACTGCAGTATCCAATGCGGTGCGGCGTTCTCGTGCTGGTTTGTCTGATCCCAATCGCCCTAGTGGTTCGTTTTTATTTTTAGGGCCAACCGGTGTGGGTAAAACTGAATTGTGCAAAGCACTGGCGGGCTTTTTATTTGATACCGAAGAAGCCATGATTCGAATTGATATGTCGGAATTTATGGAGCGTCATGCAGTATCTCGTTTGGTGGGCGCACCTCCTGGTTATGTGGGCTATGAAGAAGGCGGTTGTCTAACAGAGGCCGTGCGCAGACGCCCTTATTCAGTGATTTTATTGGATGAAGTAGAAAAAGCGCATCCCGATGTATTTAATATTTTATTGCAAGTATTGGATGATGGTCGATTAACCGATGGCCAAGGTCGTACGGTGAATTTTAAAAATACTGTGATTGTGATGACCTCGAATTTAGGCTCCGACATTATTCAAAATATGCCGGTAGATAAACCTTATTCGGCGATGAAAGCGGCAGTGATGGAAGTGGTCTCGCAACATTTTCGGCCGGAATTTATTAATCGCGTCGATGATATCGTGGTGTTCCATGCCTTGATGGGTGATCAAATTCGTGGCATTGCTAAACTGCAATTGAATTTATTAATTCAACGTCTGCAACAACAAGATATTGAATTAGTCATTCAAGATGAAGTTTTTGATTTATTGGTGGAAGTGGGTTATGACCCAGTCTATGGCGCGCGACCACTGAAGAGAACAGTGCAGCGATTAATTGAAAATCCGTTGGCGGAAGCCTTGTTAAAAGGCGCTTATGGTCCGGGCAGTAAAATTGTTGCGAGAGCAGAGAGTGGGGAAGTGAGGTTTGGGTGATTCCTAAAAACCACCCCGCCTCTTCGAGGCACCCCTCCACCGGAGGGGAATTTGTCATGCACTTTGACGTATTAATTCCCCTCCTTTGGAGGGGTGTTAGGCTTTAGCCTGACGGGGTGGTTAAAAAAACAAAGGAAGAAGTTCAACAATTATCTTGCATAAATTGCTGAGTGGTTTTCGCTTTTTCTTCCATTTCTTTATCCGTTAAGAATCGGCGCTCACCAGTTTCAGTTTTTTGATAGATGCGGCGTTTGTCTTTCAACAGCTGAAAATTCTTTTGTGCTGCTTGGCAAGATTGATCTCGTTCTGCATTGAGATCTGGGCGAGCATTAACGGGTGTGGTGAGTGGTTTAGGCGGTTCTGCTGGAGATTCGGATGGCGCTGCTGGTTTTTTATCTGGAGCTGTTTCATTAGCAGTTTGTCTGATCGGTACATCGGTTTGTACTTTTTTTACTTTCTTCGCCACTTCTTTCGGAGAGGGCGGTGTGGCTGAGTAGTGAGTTACGCCTTTTTTATCAATCCACTTATAGAAACTTTGTTTGGTCGGCGGTGCGCTGAATCCATCGTCAGCCCATAATGCTGGTGACAGGCTCATGCCCAATAAACTGATGCCCAGTAAATTAATCAATAAAAAAATAGGGCGCGCTAACATAGAAGCTCCTTAAGACAATTGCATGGCTAGATTGTAGAGAATAGCAGGCTCTTCTGCTAGCGGGTCTTTATGCTAAGCGCATAGCAATCAGCAGATTGAGATTGGCCATCAAACTTTCTAGGATAGCTTTTCCATGCTTCTCTTTTTTCTAACAGCTTTGTTTGTATTTTCTGAATATTTTCCGTGGAAGTTAATGGATTGGCAGTAATAAAAATCAGATACAGCAGCTGTTGATTTTTTCGCTCATTCTGTTGTCCATATAAATAAAAAAATACAGTGATTTTTAAAAGCGATTATTCAATTCAAAAGATGAATAGCTTCTGAAAATAATAAAGGCGGCAATTTAACACAAGCTATGCGCTGGAAACAACAAATCAGTTTCTCGCTTTATTTAGGCTGTGATTGCTTGATGGCCTAGACACCAGCAAATCAGTTGTATTAAGCTGCGCGGGTTTGGATAAGATTGAAAGCTGGTAGCGATCTTGTGGAGTGTTGTCGGCAGAGTCAAGAAAACAAGCACAATGAAGAGTAATAATTAACAACCTAATGTATGAGGTAATTTATGAGTGAGCACTATTCTTTTCCGGTATCAGGATCGAATCCATATCAAGCATCATCTTCAGCGCAACCACCTAATTCTTCTTCGCCTTTAGCGAACGCAAGTAACGCATCTTTTTCTCCTTCTCCTGTTACTTCGAGTCATACTGTTCCGATGAGTGCTCCTGCTGGACAAGCAGTGCATCGTGGTCATTGGGCTCCAGTTATTCCAGGTGCGCAAAGAACTCCGCATCAAGGACCTACAATACCTGCTCAGCAAGATTCTCAGTTGGTTGCTCAATTAGCAAAACAACGAGCGAAAGCGGGTGGTGATCAGGATGATGATGTTACAGAGCCTACAAAAAAAGCTTCTTTGTTCAGCCGAGCAACTCATAAGATTGCAAAACGTGCAGGATTGACGACTTCATCTCTTAAGCAACCTAGCCAGATTCAGCCTCAGTCTCAGCATGAAGAGCCTGCTCAATCCGATGATAATGAAGTCGATGATTTTGTATTTGTTTCAGGTCATGCGTCGTTAGAACCACAAGCAGCGTCTTATTCTCCAGCGCAGCAACCTTCATATCTTAGCTATCCGCCGCAATCGTTTTATGCTTCTCATGATGATGGCCCAAGCTTCGAGGAATTAAATGCTCGGTTTGAGCTATTAAAAACGCAAGGCGCTAGTTCTCAGTCTACGGCATCATCGTATGTTCCGCCGCAGCCTGCTGCTTCGGCATATGAGCCATCAGCTAGTTATAACCCTTATGCTGCTCCTGCTGCATACCCATCGTATTCTCCAGCCAGTTATCCGGAGCCAACTGTTGTTGCGTATGGTGATTTTTCACCTGCCCAAGCTAGTCGTAGCAGAGAATCTCGATTACCACTAATGGCAAGTAGACTTCATTATACAAGTGCAGGTAGTACTAGTTACGGCTATACCACGACTGAGTATATTCCAAAATCAAAATGAGTCTAAAGGAATGGGCAAAAGCTATGCCCGCATCTGACAGTCTTCATGGATTTGTTTAAATAATAATGCACGTTCTTTCTGTAAATAATCGGCCGCTTCATTATCAGTCATAGCAAAAGCAATG
>CAXNEI010000036.1:0-8246 GCA_964201195.1 Gammaproteobacteria bacterium | reverse complement strand
TTTTTTAGCGATAACGGACTGAACAACTGACAGGCGATCTAATTCTCGATGACTCAACGTAATATTCCCCATTTGCCCGTCCCTTTTGAAGCCTCAAAGGGGACATTTTAACTTTGGACAAGGGGACATTATCGCTTTGGGCTAACACTTGTTCATTCTCTCTTGTTCATTCTATAGGTGACTCGTACAATGCGGTCTTTCTTTATTCTTTCATATCTACGAAGGCTTATCTCATGGAATCTACAGTCCCTCTCTTACTTGATGGCGAATGGACACAAAGCCAATCACAAACCCATTTTCCCGTGATTAACCCAGCTAATCAACAATTATTAGCACAAGTACCTGATGCGACGGAGCAAGAAGTAGAGCGCGCAGTGCAATCTGCGCAAAAAGCCTTTGAATCTTGGCGCAATACACCAGCACCGGTTCGTGCGCGTCTAATGATGAATTATCAAGCTTTATTAAAACAGCATCAGCATGAAATAGCTGAATTACTTAGCCAAGAAACCGGCAAAACTTTTGAAGACGCTAAAGGCGATGTATGGCGCGGTATTGAAGTCGTAGAGCAAGCTTGTAATGTTCCCTCATTAATGATGGGCGAAACCTTAGAAAATGTGGCGAATGGCGTAGACACTTATAGTTATGTGCAACCGCTTGGCGTATGTTTTGGTATTACACCCTTTAATTTTCCCGCGATGATTCCTTTATGGATGTTTCCTATTTCCATTGCTTGCGGTAATGCCTTTATTTTAAAACCTTCCGAGCAAGATCCCTTAACGCCGAATCGTTTAGCAGAATTATTTTTAGCGGCGGGTTTTCCTCGTGGTATTTTGCAAGTACTGCATGGTGGCCAACGACCAGTGAATCAATTATTAGAACATCCACAAATTAAAACGGTTTCTTTTGTCGGTTCTGTGCCTGTTGCTGAGCATATTTATCGTAAAGGTTGTCATGAATTAAAACGGGTACAAGCTTTTGCTGGTGCAAAAAATCACATGGTGATTATGCCAGATGCTAATTTTAATCATACGATTAATAATATTGTGGGCGCAGCGTGTGGTGCAGCAGGACAACGTTGTATGGCAATTAGCGTTGCTGTATTTGTTGGTGATGCACAGCCTTGGATAGCTGCATTAAAAGAAGCAATGAAAACTATTCGTCCTGGTGTATGGAATGATGCAGGCGCAGCCTACGGCCCAATTATTAGCATAAAAGCCAAACAGCGTGTATTAAAATTAATTGAACAAGGCAAAGCAGAAGGCGCTGAATGTTTATTGGATGGCAGCAGCTATCAACATCCCGAATTTCCCCAAGGTAATTGGGTAGGACCAACTTTATTTGCTGGCGTCACCACAGAAATGTCTTTATATAAAGAAGAAATTTTTGGCCCAGTATTATGTTGTATGCAAGCAAAAAATTTAGAGGAAGCTATCGAATTAATTAATAATAGCCCCTTTGGTAACGGTACTTCTATTTTTACGGCATCAGGCGCAGCAGCGCGACATTTCCAGCAAAAAATTCAAGTGGGTCAAGTGGGGATTAATATTCCTATTCCCGTGCCTCTACCTTTCTTTTCTTTTACCGGCTGGAAACGCTCTTTCTTTGGTGATTTACATGCCTATGGTAAACAAGCAGTGCGCTTTTATACGGAAACTAAAACGATTACTGCCCGTTGGTTAGAATCAGATATAGAGAATGTAGCGCCGAATATGACGATTAATTTGAAATGATAATAGGAACATTATGGATTTTTGCCTGAATGAAGATCAAAAAACTTTAGTTGATGCTGCACGCAATTTTGCTGAAAAAGAATTAGCACCCAATGCAGCAGAGTGGGATCAAACCGCTTTTTTTCCCGTGGATGTTATTAAGCGAGCGGGGCAGTTAGGTTATTGCAGTATTTATTGTCGAGAAGAGCAGGGTGGTTTAGGTTTAGGCCGCGTAGAAGCTTCCTTAATTTTTGAAGAATTATCGAAGGGCTGCACATCGACTACCGCCTATTTAACCATTCACAATATGGCGACTTGGATGGTGACAGAATTTGGCGGAGAAGAATTACAACAAGAATATGCTGATGCACTAACACAGGGACAATTATTAGCTTCCTATTGTTTAACGGAGCCTAGCTCAGGATCTGATGCGGCTTCCTTGCGAACAACTGCAATTAAACAAAACGAAAATTATATCGTTACCGGAAGCAAAGCTTTCATTTCAGGCGCCGGTTCAACGGATGTGTTAGTTGTTATGGTGCGTACTGGTGAAAGCGGCGCACGCGGAATTTCCTGTTTATTTATTCCAACAAATTTACCTGGAATTAGTTTTGGTCGTAAAGAACCTAAAATGGGCTGGAATAGTCAGCCCACGCGCGCTATTCATTTTGATCAAGTAAAAGTTCCCGCTAAATATTTAATTGGCGAAGAAGGCCAAGGATTTACTTTTGCGATGAAAGGTCTTGATGGTGGTCGACTCAATATCGCAAGCTGTTCATTAGGCACTGCGCAAGCTGCTCTTATTCAAGCACATCGTTATTTAAATGAACGTCAACAATTCGGCAAACCTTTGGCAGCTTATCAAGCCCTGCAATTTAAGTTAGCGGACATGGCTACAGAGTTGGTTGCTGCTCGTTGCATGGTGCGTTTAGCTGCATCAATGCTGGATCAAAAAAATCCCGATGCGACCACTTATTGCGCCATGGCAAAACGCTTTGCTACCGATGTGGGTTTTACTGTGTGCAATGAGGCGCTGCAATTACACGGCGGTTATGGTTATATCCAAGAATATCCGTTAGAACGTTACGTACGTGATGTACGGGTCCATCAAATATTAGAAGGCACCAATGAAATTATGCGGTTAATTGTTTCGCGCAAATTATTGGGCGATATGGACTTAATCGATCGATTGCAATTAACTGGCTAATATTATGACTATAGATGCAAAAGTATTATTCGATCTTCGCACTGTTATCTCTGGCGGTTCTATTGCGCTTGCCACATTAAATTCAGAAAAAACCCTCAATGCGCTTTCCTTAGAAATGGTCGATCTGTTATATCCTCAATTAAAACAATGGGAAAATGACAATTCCATTCGTTGTGTGATTCTGACAGGCACTGGCGCCAAAGCTTTTTGTGCAGGCGGCGATGTTATTCGTGTAGCAGAAGAAAAATTAACATCAGAAACAGTAAAAAATTCCTACACATTAGAATTTTTTACCAAGGAATATCAACTCGATTACTTAATTCATACCTATAAAAAACCCATCATTGTTTGGGCGCATGGCATTGTCATGGGTGGCGGTATGGGATTATTGGCTGGCGGAAGTCATCGCATAGTTACAGAGACTACTTATTGGGCCATGCCAGAAATTACTATTGGTTTATATCCTGATGTGGGCGGCACCTATTTTTTAAATCGTGCGCCAAAAGGTTTAGGTTTATTTATGGGCTTAACCGGCGCAGCTGGTAACGCGGCCGATGCTTTATTTATGGGTTTAGCTGATCACATGATAAAACAAGAATACTTTCCTGTGCTCCTTGAGCAATTGACTCAATTAAATTGGGCCCAGTTTGATTCAGCCGATGCAGCTATCAATTCGGTATTGCGACCACTAACATCAAAAGAATTGCCAGAATCCAATTGTTGGAAAAATTATTTCTTATTGCGTGAGTTAGTGGATGAAGAGGGTGTAGTTGCAATAGCAGAAAAAATTCTACGTTATGAAACTAGAGACCCTTGGTTGCAGAAAGCGCAAAAGAATTTGAAAGCAGGGTGTCCAACCACAGCCCATATAGTCTATGAGCAGCTGAAGCGAGGAGAGCGACTAACATTAAAGGAATGCTTTCAATTAGAGTTGATACTTTCAGTGCAATGCGTGATGCATGGAGATTTTGCGGAAGGCGTAAGAGCATTATTAATTGATAGGGATAAAACGCCACATTGGCGTTACTCAGATATTCAAAGTGTCCCTACGCAAGATGTATTAGAGCATTTTACCGCACCTTGGGTAGGAGCTCATCCATTGACTGATTTATAGAAATAAATTTATATCGTTACCAAAAAGGAAAATTAACATGGCTACAATTGGATTTCTAGGGCTGGGGAATATGGGTGGCCCGATGGCGATTAATTTATGTCAGAAAGGCCATCAATTAAAAGTATTCGACGTCAATGAACAAGCCATGGCGAATTTAAAAGAATATGGCGCAGAAACTTGTTTTTTTGCAGTAGAAGCCATCTGTAATGTAGATTTTGTTATTTCCATGTTGCCTAACAGCGCTATTGTTGAATCTCTCTATTTAGATAAAGATAAATTGTTAGAAATTATTCATCCTAAAACTATTGTGATGGATTGTTCGACTATTTCAGCCGCTTCTGCACGAAAAGTGGCAACTGCTGCTGCGCAACGCGATATAAAAATGATTGATGCGCCGGTCTCCGGTGGAACTGGTGGCGCCAAAGCAGGAACATTAACTTTTATGTGCGGCGGTGATGCAGAAACTATTGAGCGAGCGAAACCTATTTTGCTTGAGATGGGAAAAAATGTTTTTCATGCGGGAACTTCTGGCGCTGGTCAGCTGGCAAAAATTTGCAACAATTTATTATTAGCTATCCATATGGTAGGCACCGCAGAAGCTTTGGCTTTAGGCGTTAATAATGGTTTAGATCCCAAAGTATTATCCGATATTATGCTGCAAAGCTCTGGGCGAAACTGGTCATTAGAATTATATAATCCTTATCCAGGTGTAATGGAAAATGCACCTGCCAGCAAAAACTATCAAGGTGGTTTTATGGTGGATTTAATGCGAAAAGATCTTACTTTAGCCTTAGAAACTGCGCTTTCTAGCCAATCACCCACACCTATGGGCGGCTTAGCTAAGAGTTTGTATGATGTATTAAAACAAGAAGGGAAGGGTGCTTTAGATTTTTCGGTGATTCAGAGTTTGTTTAATCCAAACTAGAGATAACGCCAAAAAATTATTCTGCCGCGACAATACGGCCATCCCTGGCACTACCAAAAACACATCCATGTGTTTTAAGGTCGCTCTAGAATAACTTATTTGGCTAAATACTATTTTAAATAGTACAAGGAGCATAACAATGATAGGAATCCCCATCGGTTTATTTTTTGCTAATGGTTTTGAATGGTTTGCGCATAAACATATTCTGCATGGTTTAGGAAAAAATCCAAAAAGCTATTGGCGTATTCATTGGAATCATCACAAAATGGCTCGCCAAAATGAATTTTATGACCCTATTTATCATGAATCTCTTTTTAATAACAAAGGCTATGGCAAAGAAGCTTTAGCATTAGTCGGCCTTTCTGCTGCCTTTGTACCTCTCTATCCTGTCGCGCCTTTTTTTACTGCAACAGTACATTACTGCGCAATTAATTATTACCGCAAACATAAACGTTGCCATTTAGACCCGGAGTGGGGAAAACAAAATATGCCCTGGCATTATGACCACCATATGGGAAAAAATCAGAATAAAAATTGGTGCGTTACCCGACCTTTTTTTGATTATGTGATGAAAACTCGAATTAAAAGTAAAACTATTGAATCAGAAAAGAACGTCTTTGGTTTACCTCTCATTGATCGACTGAGTAGGCGTTGGCGTTTCTCATAGCTTTTAATAGTTAGATACAATAAAAAGATCTTTAACCCGTGATTACTTTTATAATCACGGTTATAGTATTAGGAGGATTTAAGTAGTCTCAGCTTTGTAAGAGTCTATTTAAAATCGTTATGAGCGCAGCTAAGACGCGGCAAAAATCGACGAAAAAGCGGAACGTATAAATAATACTTGAGCATTTTGAGTCGATTTTTAACAAAGTATTGGCAAGCGCAGTAGATTTTAAAAAGGCTCAAAATGCTGCATCCGCTTCCTATACCTTTATTCGATTCTATGGCTTTCATCGTTGGCCAAGAACCACCAGCGCATTTAACCCATCTGCAAGATTACACCATCAGTCGCGCTTTCTTGCGCGCCTATGAAGGCAGCGAAGGCACTTTTAATTCTTATCGACGTGAAGTTGAGCGTTTACTGCAATGGACTTGGTTGGTTGCAAAAAAAACCTTAACTCAGATTAAACGTGAAGATATCGAAATTTTTATTCGCTTTTGCCAAAACCCACCAAAGACTTGGATCGGACTAAAAAAAGCGCCGCGCTATATTGTTCAACAGGCTTTACGAGTGCCCAATCCTGAATGGCGTCCGTTTGTCGCCACTGTTAGCAAATCAGCGAATCGCACCGGTCATAAACCTCAAGTTAAAGATTTTGAAATTTCTCAAGGTGCCTTAAGAGAAACCTTAGCAATTCTCAGTAGCTTTTTTAATTATTTAACTCAAGAAGAATATACCCAACAAAATCCTGTAGCTTTAATTCGACAAAAAAGTAAATTTATTCAAAAACGCCAAGGCCCCGTAAAAATTCGTCGCTTAAGTCAACAACAATGGCAAACAGTGATTGAGTGCGCGGAAACTATGGCAGAAGAAAATCCCGCTTTACATGAGCGCACTTTATTTATTATGTCAGCACTGTATTCCATGTATTTACGAATTTCTGAATTATCTGCCAGCGCACGCTGGATTCCAAAAATGAACGATTTTAATCGCGATCATAATAAATTGTGGTGGTTTACCACCGTGGGTAAAGGCAATAAAGAGCGTCAAATTGCGGTGAGCGATACCATGCTAAAAGCGCTAGAACGTTGGCGACGTTTTTTAGACTTAACACCACTACCCTCTTTAGCGGATCAAAGTCCTTTATTGCCCAAAGTGCGTGGTAAAGGGCCGGTAAGCAATACCACTTATTTACGTGAAATTGTTCAGGGCTGTTTTGATCGTGCAATGACGCAATTGCGCAAACATAATTTGACTGAAGAAGCTGATCAATTAATGGAAGCGACTGTGCATTGGTTGCGACACACAGGAATTTCTGAGGATGTGAAAATTCGTCCGCGAGAACATGTGCGTGATGATGCTGGCCATAGTTCTAGCGCGATTACCGATAAATATATTGATATTGAATTAAAGGAGCGGCATAAATCAGCGAGGAATAAAAAAATTATTTAGCAGAAAGCTAATGCCCGTTCACCCTGAGCTTGTCGAAGGGTCAATGATATTGAAATAGGCTTCGACAGGCTCAGCCCGAACGGTTTATATTTTCATCTACTCTTCAAAAACGGCTTTATTTCTTCAAAACTAAGAGACAATTCAAAATCCTTAAATTTGTTGCCTTTTTTCACTAGCTGGTGCAACTGCACACAAACTTCTTGGTCTTTTAATAAAGGCTTTACAGATTTAAAAGCAGCGCCATCAATTCGGTTAAGTGCCCTATTATCTAACTGAGCTTCCAAGACATCACATTGAATGCAAACTTGCCGAATTAAATAATTATGTATTGCATCCTGCAACAACTTTTTCGTTGGTGTTTTATGTTTTTGCGATTTTGGCAAACCTAAGATAACGATATAAAATAATAGGGCGGACAAACCCAGAAAAAATAGAAACATTTTTAGAATGCTGTCGGTGTCCACAGAGATTGTGCCCTATATTATTTATTTAAAAATAGAGGTTATTCAAATAGAGGATTCATGTCGTTGTGAAAAAGCTGTGCTAGCTAACACTAAACTGGTTATCGCGCCAATATAACAAGCCGTTGTTGTTAAATAAGCCCAATAATAAACCGATACGCTGCGATAAAAATCTAACCAACCTAGCTGGCCAAACTTGCCAGACAAGCGATAAAAACTTTCATTAGAGATAAAAAATGCTGCGGTAATTCCTAACCAAGCCCAAGCAAAGAAATAGCTTAATGTATTCAGCTGCAACATTTTAGCTTGTTTATTAAAGCACTGCCCTGCAAACCATAGAGCTGCGTAGCTTGGAACTAAAAAAGCATAAGCTGAGGAAACGCACCAACCGCTCACGCCTTGCTGGATAGCAAAATAATCGACCAATACAGCTTCCAACATTAATAAAGGAAAAAGTAATTTCTGTTGAACTAAAAAGCCCGCAAGAAAAAATACCGCCCAAGAAGCATCAGGCAAGGAAAAAACAGAACCGAAATGATTAAAACGAGTAAGACCTAACAAAGCAATTAAGCCGATTGCCCAGGTATTTTGTGCTGTTTTAGATAAATTTGTCGTATTTAAAGAAAAATTAAACCAAGATTGCATAACCAACTCCATAAAATATTTTGGTAGTAATTCAAAAATGTTGACGAGCAAAACTTCGTAGGGGCGCTG
>CAXNEI010000035.1:0-8295 GCA_964201195.1 Gammaproteobacteria bacterium | reverse complement strand
TTTTGAAGCTGCTGCTTGGTATTGGCATTTTGTCGACGTAGTGTGGATCTTCTTATTTTTCGTAGTGTATTGGTTGTAATATGGCGCACTCTCCACTCACCGCACTTTCCCCCGTCGATGGTCGCTATGCTAACAAAACTGATGCATTGCGACCGTTATTCAGCGAATACGGACTCATTCGTTTTCGTGTGCTGGTGGAAGTCCGTTGGCTGGGCTTGTTAGCTAACACAGCAGAAATTACCGAAGTGCCCGTACTCTCTAAAACAGCACAAACTTTCCTACAAAATATTGGCGAAAATTTTACTGAAGCCGACGCACAACGTATTAAAGAAATTGAGCGCACCACCAATCACGATGTGAAAGCGGTGGAATACTTTATCAAAGAACAATGTGAAAAAAATCCAGAGCTCGCCAAAATTTCTGAGTTTGTGCATTTTGCTTGTACCTCTGAAGATATTAATAATTTGGCCCATGCCTTAGCATTAAATGCTGCACGCAAAGAAATTTTGCTGCCCACACTAAATAAAATCATCGACACACTCACGCACTTTGCCCATCAATTTGCGCAGGTGCCAATGCTGTCGCGCACCCATGGACAAACTGCTTCACCCACCACTGTGGGAAAAGAATTTGCTAACGTAGTTGATCGCCTACAACGACAAATAAAAACCCTGACCAGCGTAGAAATTTTAGGAAAAATGAATGGCGCAGTGGGAAATTACAACGCACATCAAGTAGCTTATCCAGAAATTAACTGGCCAACATTATCGAAAACTTTTGTGGAAAGTTTAGGTTTATCCTGGAATGCCTACACCACCCAAATCGAACCCCACGATTATATTGCAGAACTCTTTCAAGCACTGAGCCGCATTCATACTATTTTAATTGATCTCTCTCGCGATATTTGGGGCTATATTTCTCTCGGTTATTTCAAACAAAAAACCATTGCCGGCGAAATTGGTTCTTCTACCATGCCGCATAAAGTGAATCCGATTGATTTTGAAAATGCCGAAGGCAATTTCGGCGTGGCTAATGCCCTACTGCAACACTTAGCAGAAAAATTGCCGCTGTCCCGCTGGCAAAGAGATTTAACTGATTCTACTGTTCTGCGCAATTTAGGCGTTGGCTTAGCCCACGGATTAATTGCTTATGAATCCTTATTAAAAGGCTTAAATAAACTCACCCTGAATGAAGCTGCATTAGCAGAAGATTTAAATAACGCGTGGGAAGTTTTGGCTGAACCCATCCAAACCGTCATGCGTCGTTATGGCATTGAACAACCCTATGAAAAACTCAAAGCGCTTACTCGAGGTCAAGCCATTACTCAACCACTGATGCAAGATTTTGTCCGCTCGCTGGAAATTCCCGACGTCGCCAAACAGGCTTTGTTAGATTTAACTCCAGAAAAGTATGTGGGATTAGCAGTGGAGTTGGCGAAGGATAAAAAATAATTTATAGGATTGAAGAAGCCTCTAGTCTTGCGCCTTAAATTCGCATTTTGAATGCCAGATGAGTATTACATTCAAGCAAGCATTTCTAACAAAATTTCATGCCAAATGGATAAATCAATTTTACCCATTTTTCCCGCCAAACGTTTCTTATCTACGCTGCGCAATTGATCCAATAAAATAAGCGCAGGCCGTCCAGCAAAAGAAACTTGTGGACGACAACCTAGCGGCTGACCTTTACTAGTAAGTGGTGCAACGAGAACACGAGGAAGTCTTGCGTTCATATCATCAGGTGACACAATGAGAGCCGGTCTAGTTTTTTTAATTTCTGAGCCTAACGTGGGATCGAGATTAACCCAATAGACCTCACCGCGCTTAATTACCATGTCCAGTCCTCATCACCCGCTTCGTCAAGGAAAGGATGATCAGGCCAGTCTGTATTCATCTCAGCTTGCTGATTAAAATGGGCAAACCAACCTGCCCTAGGCTCACACACTGCTTGCACCACAAGTTTTTTGTCTTGCACATATAAATCTACTTCACCAGATAGATCACAAGCAGCCAATAAAGCGGCTGGAATAATAATGCCCCGGGAATTCCCTATCTGTCTTACTGCTGTACGCATAATCATCGCCCTCGGATAAGTTATAACAAACGTTATAACTTATTTGGAAATTATGCAAGAAAAAAGCGCTGATTTGTTGCTAACACTCATTAAAAGGGTAGCGCCTCTACTTCCATTTGCCTTAACGCATCACTAGTAACAGCCGACAGCAATTTGCGCAAATCTAAATTATTAGAAACGATCTGGTAGCCTTTCAAAACTCCTGCATCTGCTCACGAAACTGCGCAACCAGTTGCGTCAGTTGACGGTGGATGTTAGCTAACTCTTCATAACTCACACCCACTTCTTGCAGAGGAATCGCGTTGGCGTTTTCGACTTTCTTCTCTTCTAATGCCGTAAAACCATAGCTCGCATAATGCATTAATAAACGATGCAAGCCTTCCGATTCTTGTTGCGCCCATAAAGCTAACTGACTGAGCTCCGGACTGGTTTTTCTAAACTCTATTAGTAGTTTTAAAAATGCCTGATTATTGGTGGGATCGGTTAAATCAGCCTGACGTAAAGCCTGAATAAATTCCGCTTTTGTGCCACAGGAAGCTAATAGCTCATAGACTAAGGCTTTAAAACCAAATACCAAAAAATAACTCACCGACTCTTCAAACGCTTGTTCTTGTGCTGGCAATAATAAATCAGCAAATTGTGAGCCTTGCTGCAGAGCAAGTTCTTTTTGTTTGCGCCATTGCTCTAATAAGACTTTGGCCAGATAGAATTTTCGATTTACACAATCAGCGAGCCTATCTATTTTCATAACAGTATTTCCAGTAAGCGCATTTAATAAAAACCTTTTCAATCTGAAAGATTGCCGCTAGAGTAGCCAACCTTAATTTTGGCTGAGAGTCTGCTGATGATAATCGAATGGCTGCAATATATCCTTGCTGGCGCAGGCGTTGGCTTGTTGGTTGGCTTAACTGGCGTCGGCGGTGGTTCATTGATGACGCCTCTGTTGCTCATGTTTGGCGTCCCTGCGCATACAGCAATTGGCACCGACTTACTTTATGCAGCACTCACCAAAAGCAGCGGCGCCATTGGCCACCATATTAAGCGCCATGTGAACTGGAAAATTACCGCCACCCTAGCTGCTGGCAGTTTACCTGCTTCCTTAATCACTATCTTTATCCTACAAAATTTTTTCCAACAACCGGATGATTATCGAAAACTGCTCACTTCTAGCTTAGGCATTATGCTGGTCATTACGGCCGCTGTTTTACTGCTGAAAAATCATTTATCACCGAAATATACGACTGAATCACGCGCGGGGCTGGCGCTGCAGAAACATGCAACACCCTGGACTTTTGTCATGGGCATTGTATTAGGTGTTTTCGTCACTTTATCTTCTGTCGGCGCAGGTGCTTTTGGTGCGGCAATTTTATTAATTCTTTATCCTCGCCTCAGCGCCATTAAAATTATCGGCACTGATGTGGCGCACGCAGTACCCTTGACGCTCATCGCGGGTTTGGGCCATTTCTATTTAGGTAATGTAGATTTTAAATTGCTCACCGCATTATTGATTGGTTCCGTACCCGCGATTCACTTAGGCATTCATTTCGCTCATCGCTTGCCAGATAAAATCATGCAACCTATATTAGCTACGGTGCTGTTGTTGTTAGGCTTGAAATATATTTTTTAGAAACGACCAATAATTTTTTGGTCGGGACGGCAGGATTTGAACCTGCGACCCCCACAACCCCATTGTGGTGCGCTACCAAGCTGCGCTACGCCCCGTGCATTTGAAGAGAGCCTTCAGCGAAAGATTCGTCAACGACGAATCGATAAAAGCCGCGGGCATCTTACCGAAATAACTTCGCAGAAGGAAGTATTAAAGTTTTCCTGCTGTTTGATGTAGTCTATACCGCCCACACTTCAACAGACGAACTTCATCAAACTCCCCCTAACCCCCTCTTCATCTGAAGAGGGGGGAAATAATTAGCGGTATTACCCATGCGCAAATCCCCTTTTCTATTAATCATTACTATTATTTTTGCCTTATCAGTTGGCTGGTCTTGCAGCCGCCATAATAACAATTCGAAAAACCAACGCACAGCCACAGTTACCTTGGGCGATATTGAAGAGGTTGTCACCGCACAAGGAAAACTGGAACCGAAAAATTATGTCGACGTAGGTATGCAGGTATCGGGGCAAATCACTCAGCTACACGTCAATATCGGCGACCGCGTAACGAAAGGCCAATTACTCGCTGAAATTGATCCACGAATTTATCAATCGCGCCTAGAAGCGGATGAAGCACAATTGCGTTCGCTACAAGCACAAAAAGAAGAGCAACAAGCTGCAGTGGAATTAGCGGAACAACAACGAACCCGTAATCAACAGTTGTTTAATGAGCACATCATTAGCCAAGACAGTTATGCGCAAAGCCAAGCGACAGCGAAAGGCAGCCGCGCTAAATTAAAATCACTGCAAGCACAAATTGATCAAGTCTTGTCTAGCTTAAAAGCAGATCGCGCTAATCTTGGCTATGCGAAAATTTATGCGCCCATGGCTGGGATTGTTGCATCGTTGCCAGTACGCGCAGGTCAAACATTAAATGCGGTGCAATCAGCACCAACCATGATGCGCATTGCTGATTTCTCCGTAATGACTTTACGTGCGCAAGTCGCTGAAGCGGATATTTCGCGGATTAAAGCCGACATGCCAGTATACTTTACTACCTTAGGGGATTTAGAGCGTCGATTTCATGGCCTTGTTAGGTTGATCCAACCCTCGCCTGAAATCATTAACGATGTAGTATTATTTAATGTGCTGATCGATGTGAATAATTCCGATGGCCGCTTAATGGATGGCATGACCACTCAACTATTTTTTGTCTTAGGTGAAGCGAAACAGGTACCTATTTTACCGCGGGAAGCCCTGGGTCAGCGCCGAGCAAAACAAGATAAAAAACCCTATAAAGCTTACGAAGTCAAAATGAATAAAGACGGCGATATTCACTCTGTCGTTGTACACGTGGGTTTAACCAATCGAATCTCCGCACAAATTGTTAAAGGCCTGAAAATCAATGATCAAGTGATCATTCCACAACAAGAGCAACCACGTAAACAGAAAAAAGATCAAGGATTGCCACGTTCTGCCCGTGGACCTAGCTTATGAGCTTATTGCACATCTCTCACGCGCAGAAAATTTTCACTCTTGGCGACAGCGAAGTGCGCGCACTTGATGATATTTCACTAACCATTGAACCCGGCGAATTTGTTGCGATTATGGGTCAATCGGGTTCTGGCAAAAGTACGCTGATGAATATTATCGGTTGCTTAGATAAATTAACCGCTGGAAATTATCAAGTAGCAGGACAAGAGGTTGCACAACTGGATGCCGATCAACTTGCGCGATTACGCCGAGAAACTTTTGGCTTTGTTTTTCAACGCTACAATTTATTAGCCACCGAAACAGCAGAAGAAAATGTCGCAATTCCTGCAGTCTATGCCGGTGTTTCTGATACTGAGCGCAAACAGCGCGCCCAACAATTACTCACCCGATTAAATTTAAAAGATCGTTTAGATCATCGCCCTGCCCAATTATCTGGTGGCCAACAACAGCGGGTTGCGATTGCTCGTGCATTAATGAATAACCCGCCGTTAATTTTAGCCGATGAACCGACAGGCGCATTAGACAGTAAAAGCGGCACCGAAGTGATGGACTTACTCCATGAATTACATGCTGAAGGAAAAACCATTGTATTAATTACCCATGATGAAAATGTAGCGCAACACGCTGAACGTATTATTCGCTTAAAAGATGGGAAAATTATTGGCGAAACACAGCTCAAACAGCGCGATGCAGCTAAAAAAAACCCCATAAAAATTATTCGCAGAAACAATATTCAATTGGCGCAAAGCATTAAAGAAGCCATGAAAATGGCGATTAAATCTTTACGGGTGAATTTATTTCGCACCGCACTTACCTTGCTCGGTATTATTATCGGCGTTGCTGCCGTGGTGACTATGCTTGCGGTAGGCAGTGGCAGCAAACAAAAAGTATTGGATCAAATCACCGCGATGGGCACTAATTTATTAGTGATTTTACCCGGCGCGCCTGGCATTCGTCCGTCCGGCGATCAAGTGACACTCACTGCGGAAGATGCGCGTCACATTAAACAATTACCGAATGTGCAAGCGGCGATTCCTGGACGCAACAGTAAAATGACTGCGCGTTACGGTGATCTTGATACCATGACCACCATTCAAGGTACGAGTGAGGATTTTCCGCTCGCCAAAGATTGGCCAGTGGACAGCGGGCAATTTTTCTCTGAGCAAGATGTTCGCAGTTATGCGCCGGTGGCGGTATTAGGCCAAACCGCTTTACAGAGTTTATTTCCTCACGGAGAAAATCCCATTGGCCAATTTATTTTAATAAAAAATGTGCCCATGCAAATTATCGGTACCATGGGGGAAAAAGGCGCATCCTTTAACGGCAATGATCAAGACGATGTGATTTTTGTACCTTACACCACCGGATTAGTGCGTTTATTTGGCAAGCCTTACCTCAGCAATGTGACGATAAAAATAACCGATATTACTCAGATGGAAGATACCCAAGACGCTATTCACGAATTATTAATGCAACGTCATCATGTGGAAGATTTTACTATTCGTAATATGTCTTCACTGCTACAAACGGCTACGGAAACGCAAGATACTTTTACCCTGTTATTAGGGGTAGTGGCTGCTATTTCTCTGGTGGTAGGCGGAATTGGCGTGATGAATATTATGTTGGTGTCAGTGACTGAGCGCACCCGAGAAATTGGTATTCGTATGGCGACTGGTGCAAGAATGCGCGACATTCTTTTGCAATTTAATATTGAGTCGCTGGTAGTGTGTGCTATTGGCGGCCTATTAGGTGTGTTGTTAGGTTTCGCCTTGGGATTTATTTTACAAGTCAGCGGCATGCGAGTAATTTTTTCTCTGTATCCCCCACTATTGGCGTTTACCTGTGCCTGCGGCACCGGTATTATTTTTGGATATTTACCTGCAAGAAAAGCCGCGCAAATGGACCCTGTTATGGCTTTAGCTGCAGAGTAAGTATTTCCTCCAGCGGCAGCTCACCCACTGCTAACAAATAACCTAACATAAAAGAAAAATCTAACTCAGCGATCGACAAACTAATTAAGCATTTAACCCGCTTTTCGATGTGGAATAATGTATGGGCAAAAGCTGCGCGTTTTTCTTCATCACTGCCTTGCACCAGAGTAGGGTCTTCAATAAACCCCCAATGACAATCGATAAACCGGCCAAAAATTTCTCGATGTTCGGCTGCCATCTGCTCACAAGCTGTCATGGTGTAATCGATATGGATCGCATCAGGCGCTAAAAATTCATCGAGGGATTTACTGCGTAAATTTTCGGTGGGATAACCCGCTAATTGAAGTTGTTCCAGCGCAAGCGGATGTACCTCACCGGCAGGTTGTACCCCTGCGCTGTAGACATAAAAATATTTCTCTTTTAATTGATTCAATACCGCTTCTAGCATGATGCTGCGGGCTGAATTTGTTTTTGAGACAATCAAAATTGAAAAGGGATATTTTCTTTGTACGTAATCTATGTCCATCATAAGTTCATTTCACCAAAACTTGTTTATAAGCAGCCCTAAGAGCCTGTTTATAAAAATCTAAACGCTAACGCAGCTATTAATGTAGGCAATAAAGCGGCTAACAACAAACCCGCAGGATGAATCGATTGATCGGTAAAGTGCTCGCGCAAAATGGCAAAGCCTGCAGGATTTGGCGCATTCGCAATTACTGTCAAACCACCCCCAGCCACAGCGCCGGCCACTAAAGCGTATTTAAACTCCGCAGACAATCCTGCCACCTGCGCGCCTAAATAAGTGAGCGCTGCATTATCGGTTACTGCGGTCAGTGCAGTTGCACCTAAAAATACCGTGTCATTAGTCATCATAGTCAGCAAAGGCTGTAACCACCATTGTTGTTGCCCGCCTAATACCACTAAACCCGCTAAAAAAAATGCGACTAATAATCCTTCGCGCAAAATGAGCTTATTTTGATATTGCTCATAGGCCTGAGCGATACCGAGAAAAAATAAAAACAGCCCGAGAAAAAGCGCAGGATGATGAGCAAATATCACCACACCGGCCAAGAACAGCAGATGAATGAGCATCAAAACAAGAGGCACTTGCTTGGTGACACTTGCCGGAGGAATAGCAGGAAGCGGCAATAATTCTTTGCGAAAAATAAAAGTCACTACCCCTGCATTG
>CAXNEI010000034.1:0-8371 GCA_964201195.1 Gammaproteobacteria bacterium | reverse complement strand
CAAAGGGTACCAATGTCGGCGCAACACAAGCTGCTATTGAAGGTTTGGGTTCGCAAATTCAAGGTCAAGTGATTTTAATTGCAGGCGGTGTAGGAAAAGAAGCAGATTTTTCTGCGTTAGCTGATCCTGTTCAGCGTTATGTCAGACAGGTGATTTTAATAGGCCAAGATGCACCGTTAATTGCGGCTTGTTTACCTGCAGAACAAGTGGCTTTTGCCGATAGCCTAACAGACGCTGTGCAACGGGCGCATGCTGTTGCGCAAGCGGGCGATGTGGTTTTATTATCGCCGGCCTGTGCCAGTTTTGATATGTTTAAGAATTTTGTCCATCGGGGTGAGATGTTCCAGCAAGCCTTCACAGCGCTCAAGGCTGCCCTGTTAACAGTAAAAGAAATACCTCATGCGAAAACATAAAACCGCTTCTCTTTTTTCCACCCTAAAAAATCGGTTTGCGACGCTGTCTGCTATTGATCCAAAAATGGTGGTGGTATTAAGTGCATTCATCTTATTGGGTTTGGGTTTGGTAATGGTGGCTTCCGCTTCCATGGATGTGAGCTACAGCTTGTATCAAGATGCTTTTTATTTTTTAAAACGGCATCTGATTTATTTAGTCTTAGGGATTCTTTGTGCTGCTGGCTTATACCGCGTTCCTTTGGATGTTCTGCAGCGTAGCGGCGGCGTTTTATTTGTTGTCGCGTTAGTTTTGTTGATATTGGTTTTGATTCCAGGAATTGGCAGAAAAATTAATGGTAGTAGTCGTTGGTTGCATTTAGGGCCGATCACTGTGCAGGCCTCGGAGCTGGCTAAATTATTTGTGTTGATTTACTTGGCCGGTTATTTGGTGCGTAAGCAAGAAGAAGTCAGACAATTCTGGCGTGGCTTTTTAAAACCGTTAGCATTGTTATTAGTCTTGCTAATTTTATTATTAATGGAGCCAGATTTTGGCGCTGCGGTGGTAATTACTGCCACTGTGATGGGCATGATATTTTTGAGTGGTGCGCGGCTCGGACAATTTTTATTATTGGCGGGAGTCTTTTTAGTGGCAGCCGTTTTTTTGGTAGTTTTGGAGCCTTATCGTTGGCAGCGGTTTACTGCTTTTACCGATCCCTGGGCGGATCAATACAATAGCGGCTATCAATTATCGCAAAGCTTAATTGCTTTTGGTCGTGGCGAATGGTTTGGTGTGGGCTTGGGTGAGAGCGTGCAAAAATTATTTTATTTACCTGAAGCGCATACGGATTTCGTCTTTGCTGTATTAGCGGAAGAATTAGGTTTATTGGGTGTATGGGTGGTGATTTTTTCTGTCACTGCGTTAGTGCTGGCTGCTTTTAGTATTGGCCGCAAGGCGGCGCAAGCGCGATATGATTTTGGCGCTTATATGAGTTATGGCATAGGTTTGTGGTTAGGCTTGCAGAGCGTGATTAATATTGGTGTGAATATGGGATTAATGCCAACTAAGGGATTAACTTTACCTTTGGTCAGTTATGGCGGAACCAGTTTAATTGTTAGCTTAATGTTGATTGCTTTGTTATTGCGTATTGCGGTGACGGTTGAAGGTCGCACGAATTTTCGCTCCAAATATAAAGTGCATCATTCTCCTGCTGTACAACGGCGGAATCTCAGTGGCGTAACACCAATATGAGCAATGTCATCATGCCTAGAGAAATAAAAAAACCGGTAATAGTCATTGCTGCTGGTGGCACCGGCGGTCATGTATTTCCTGGTTTAGCGGTAGCGAAATTATTCCGCGAAAAAGGTTATGAGGTGCATTGGTTAGGCACTCCATCAGGGCTTGAAGCAGAGCAAGTGCCAGAAGCCGGATTTATTTTTCATCCGATTCATGTGCAGGGTTTGCGCGGCAAGGTCGGTTGGCGGAAGTTGTTAGGTTTGTATGCGGTGTGCGGTGCTTTGTGGCAATCGATAAAAGTCTTGCGACGATTGCACCCCATCGGTGTTTTAGGTATGGGCGGATTTGTTGCCGGCCCAGCGGGATTGGCGGCAGGTTTGTTGAGAATTCCATTAGTGATTCACGAGCAGAATGCGGTTGCGGGAATGACCAATCGATTATTATCGCCGCTCGCTAAGCGCATTTTAACTGCTTTTCCTGCGGCGTTTTCTTCAGCAAAAACCCAATTAGTGGGTAATCCACTGAGGGCAGAAATTATTGCTAGCCCGCCGCCAGAGCAGCGCGGGTTGAATCGTCGCGGCGCGTTGCGCTTGCTGATACTGGGTGGTAGTTTAGGCGCGCAAGCGTTAAATGAAACAGTGCCGCAAGGGCTAGCGCTGATGCCATTAGATCAGCGCCCTGAAGTGATTCATCAAGCGGGTAAAAATCACTGGCAAGCTACCCTAGCGTTATATGAAAAACTCGGTGTGAGTGCGCAAGTAAAACCTTTTTTATCGCATATGGCAGAGATGTATCAGTGGGCTGATTTGGTCATATGTCGTGCTGGTGCGCTCACGGTAGGTGAATTAACGGCGGTGGGTGTTCCTGCCGTATTGGTGCCTTTTCCTTTTGCCGTTGATGATCATCAAACAAAAAATGCTGCTTTTCTCGTGCAAGCAGGTGCTGCCCGTTTAGTTGCACAAGCGGATTTTTCTGCGGCTGTGCTAAAGGAATTATTGAGTACTGAATTAACTCAGCGAGATAGATTATTAACCATGGCGCAAGCGGCGCGACGATTAGCAAAACCCCAAGCTACCGAAGCAGTAGCGAATGCATTTTTAGAAGTGTGTTGCGAAAAATATTAAGCTTGATTTGAAGTAACTCCCCAGACACTACAGACCTTGTCCCTCCTGCAAGCGCAGCGCAGTAGGGGGGAAGGCGAGCTTGCGAAGCCAGGGGGGTTGGTTTTATGAATTATGCAGCAACCCTCTGAAGCAGGGAAAAACTTTAAAGCCCCCAGTCAATGAACTGATTTACCCTGCAAAATAGCCATTTTTATGCATATAAGAATAACTTGCTAGAAAAGTGGCTCGAGACTATTGCATGTTAATTTAACGGAAAGTACTATCGCGAAACTTCAAAATCAGTGGCCACTTGGCCCGCAGGCTTTCTGGCTCAAAGGATAGAATTAAAACAAGGACGATGATTGCTGTATGAAAAAAAACATCACGATTTACGCCGACCTACTGCAAGATATTAAACATCGTATTCAGCAAGCCCAGGGCCGCGCCATGTTGGCAGTCAATGCTGAGCTAGTCTTGCTGTATTGGGAAATAGGCAAGCTTATTCATCAGCGTCAACAACAGGAAGGTTGGGGAAGCAGCGTAATTCCACGCCTATCTGTGGATTTGCGTAATGCTTTACCTGAAATTAAAGGTTTTTCTGAGCGCAATATCGGATATATGATTCGCTTTGCACGCGAATATGGCAGCGACGACTTTTTGCAACAGCCCGTTGCAAAATTGGCTCATATCCCTTGGGGCCATAACATCGTGCTTATTGAGAAGCTTAAAATAATTGAAGAGCGCCTATGGTATGCCCAGCAAATTATAGAACAAGGTTGGAGCAGAGAAACGCTCATTGGCGCCATTAAAACGCAGGCTCATATTCGTCAGGGAGCAGCTGTTAATAATTTCACTCACCGTTTACCAGAGATACAATCTGAATTAGCTCAGGGCCTATTAAAAGATCCGTACCTTTTCGATTTTTTAACATTAGAAGAACCTTTCCATGAGCGTGAACTTGAAACTGGCTTGATGCATCATATCGAAAAATTTTTACTTCAGCTTGGTCAAGGTTTTGCTTTTGTCGGTCGACAATACGAGCTAACCATTAGCAATCACGATTATTATCTCGATTTACTTTTTTATCATTTAAAGCTGCGTGCTTTTGTTGTCGTAGAATTAAAAAGAGGCCCATTCAAACCTGAATATGCAGGTAAAATGAATTTTTATTGTTCTGTTGTTGATGACACTCTGCGTCATGTCAGTGATCAGCCCACCATTGGATTAATTCTTTGCCAAACTAAAGATCGCTTAATTGCTGAATACGCTTTGCGTGATGTGCAAAAACCAATTGGCGTTGCCGATTATGAATTAACTCGCGCTTTACCTGACAACCTAAAATCCAGTCTTCCCAGTATTGAACAAATCGAATTTGAAATGCAAAATGAGCTGGATGCCGGAAATTAGCTATATAATTTACTCCTCCCCTTCCTTTAAATCCCCCAGTCAACGAGCTGATTTACCCTACAAAAACAGCCATTTTATGCATTTAAGAATAACTTGCTAGAAAAGTGGCTCGAGACTATTGCCTCAAAGCTCCGCCAATAGTACCCTCGCCAAACTTCAAAATTGATGGCCATCCGGCCCAAACGCTTTCTGATCAAAAGGACAGAATTAAAACAAGGACGATGATTGTCGTATGAAACAACTCTTCACCAAGAAAAATCTTTTAACATATGCAACAGAGCTTCGACGTTTGTTTGTAGCTTTTCTTTTTGCTCCGCTTGCCGCTTTTGCTGTATATCAAACCTATCTTATCTTTGCCGTAGTAGCAGCTAACAAGGCCGTAGTAGCAGCTAACAAACTCCACGGGTTTTTCGAGAGATCTCTCTTCACTCTTTTCTGGATCTATGTTTTTTATTTTTTTGGTTTAATTATTCTAGCGCCTACTGTAATTACCCTTCATGTAAAGGGGCGGCTTAACGCAGTATCTGCTTCAATAACAGGCATGCTTTTTGGTATGATTCTTGGCCTCCTAACTCCTGGCGCCCTATTTATAAAATTATTATCTGGTTCGTTGATTATTTATTTATTGATGGGCGCCGCCTCAGGTTGGTTTTTATGGGCGCTGCTTATAAAAGATAAGCCTGATGATTTTGAAAAATCGAAAATATCCAATACAACGCCAGTAAAAACACTCTTTAAACTATTAATTGGTTTGCTGATTTTATCTCTAGCATTATATTTTTTCTGGTTTTCTCTGCGTCCCTTTAACTTGGGTGGTTTAATTATTTCAGCTATTTTTTTAGGTGCTGTATTTTTAATTTTTTATATTGAAAAAAATAAAGGGAAGTTAACATCTTCCAATGTAATTTTTTTTCATAAAATAAAACGCTATTTGTTATGTGGCATTATTTTTGTAGCGTCAGTGCCTTTAGTTTTTTCCGGCACTTATGTGATGCTCAAACAATATTATCCACCGCCTGGTAGTGAATTATTCACCATTGATTTATCTCAAGGCACAGCAGATAAAACTGGCTTGATTTTTCAAGTGCCCAGGGCTTATTTGGAAGATGGTTATTCACTTAGCCCATTGAAATTTAAGAGCCCTGTTAAAGAAATACCTTTGTTTTGGATGGGGTTTTTTCCCAATGGCGATCCATTTTTTACTATAAAAGGGCCTAAGCACACGGATGAGCATATTGAAGTATTGTTTCAAAGGGAATCGCTTGCTCATATGCGTTCTAGCAGGCTCATCAAATCTAAAGGCGTTCACAAAGTAGGTCGTCAATTTGATATGGATATTTATGAGGAGACCTTTGGCGGTGAACATCCTGAAATTGCTAATTACCGTCCTAACACCGTTCGCTATTATGTCTATCGCGATATGAATGGCTACCAAGTAGTTGTAAAAGATCCTGGCCGTTGGGCGCGAAAATATGGCATATATAGGCCGTTAAATGATCATGTAGAGATAGCCGCTTTTATCGATAAAAAAGTGTATCACCCCAGTCAATTTAAGGTCATGGATCGAAAAATTTTAGCCTTTGTTCAAACATTTCAAGTAACAGGTTCTTAACAGGGAGAGTAAGCGTATGTCGGTATTTTTCTCAGGTGATTCTCAATGAATAAAACACTTCTGAAATATCTAATTTATATTACCTGGATGGCTTGGTTTATTATTGGAGTTCTAAATTTTAATAAATTTTTTCCTATAAATATAACATCATCTAGTCGCGTTATTTTATTATTGATAGCGCTTGCAATGTGTTTGATTCGCTTATGGAGAGTTAAGCAAGATCTTGGCACTGCTTTGTTAGACGATCTAGGCAGAATTGTTGTGCATTCAGCCTTGGCATATGGCGTTTTTATTGTTGCTGTTGAACTATATTGGGGTGCAAAATAATAGGGCTTGCTCTTGATGTGGGATTTTTTATACAGCGAGTATTTGCGGCTTATTTAGAGTCTATAAAAAAGCTATTCGCAGTTCCAGCTTTGATTACGAGTTGTTTTGAAGTCGAAATCCCAGGGCAATTCTTTGCAAATATAAGAGACCGGAATGAATATGGCACCCGTGATCGTGCCACAAATTGAAGCAGGAATAAAATAGATATTATTAACGAACCTGGTATAGGTTTCGGTTTTGTTAGTAACGTGAATATTAGCTACGGCTGTAGCTATCAAAAAAAATGGTGCGCCACAGATGATATTGCCAGCATATGTAGGAGCGGCCACGATAAAGTTGCGATTGTAGAGATTAGAAATTGATTTAATAGGATTGTCTTCAGAAATTTGAGATCGTGATGCGCAACCTGTGATGGCAAGGCAGACACTCAAGAGAAGCGCTGCATATTTCATATTTTCTCCTTGGCGAAGCTTTCAATGTATGGAGTAGGCTTGAATATATTATGGATAAATTAAGATAGCGAGAGCTAAAAGCATCAATGATGCAACTTATATTTTGCAGCTAATCGCTTAAGATCACGTAAGATATATCCTACAAAAACAGCCATTTTATGCATTTAAGAATAACTTGCTAGAAAAGTGGCCCAAGACTATTGCAAGTTAATTTAACTGAAAGTACTATCGCTAAACTTAAAAACGAAACTGCCAATTACAAGCAGGGATGCCCCAAAGATGTTCTCTAAATTTCGCCGCCTCAAAATAAAACATTACCTCATTCTAGTGGTAGTTCTTCTCCTCTTGATTCAGCTAGGCCGAGCGGCTTACTTTGTTTTCAAACAATATTATCCACCTGACGGTAAAGAAATTATCACCATTGATCTTTCTGAAGGCGCAGCTAACAAAGAGGGTTTTATCTTTCAAATACCCAGAGCCTATTTAATGGATGGTTATTTGGATAGTCCGCTTAGTGTAGGCAATCCCGCCAAAGTATCTTTATTCTGGATGGGGTTTTATCCCAATGGCGATCCTTATTACACCCTTAAGGGGCCTAAGCATACAGACAAGCACATCGATGTTTTACTTGTTAATAAAGGTAATCGCCATATGGACTCAGAGTATCTGATTAAAGGGCAGAAAGTGCATTGGGTAAGGCAAGAATTGGGTATGGATATTTATGAATTAGATTATGGCAATAAAAAGCCTACTATTGCTCGGTTTTATGTGTATCAAGATTGGCAACATCGGCAAGTAGTGATAGAGGATCCTGGGACATGGTCTTACAAGTATAATATCTATCGGCCTTTGACTAAAAAAATTGAGCTGAATGCATTAATTGATAAAAAAATCTATCCGCCCCAAACCTTCAAAGCCATGGATCGAAAAATTTTAGCCTTTGTTCAAACTTTTCAAGTCGTAGGTTCTTAACAGGGAGAGTAAAAGTATGTCAGTAGCGGTTTCACAAAATTTTACGCAGTTAACCAATGTCAGCGTCTCAGTCAATAATAATATACCTGGTAGCCCTAGCGTTCCCTTAACTAACTCGCAGCAACAACAGCTGCAGCAGTATTTTAATGCGGGAGATTATCCTGGTGGTTATAATTATTTGCAAACTATTGTGGGCGCTAAAGTTATTGCAGGCAACACTGATTTAAGCACGCTGTATAATTGGTTTGGTATTGCGGCTTCCACTAATGCCAATGATTCGCAGTCGGTTTATAACGAATTAATTCGCGGCATTACCGCCGCCATGGGCGATGCATTAGGCAGGCCCATTAGCGATACTGAATTTCAAGATTCCTCAAATAGGCTCGCAGACAAAGTGATAGGCGATATTCTTAAAAATGGAATAATTCCTTCTGATAAAGAAATTCTTTTTCAGGATATTAGCAGGTTATCAGAAGATTTTCAGTTGCCAACCTGGGCCTGGTCAGGAACTCTAGGTGATAGTATTTGGCCTCTTTTCTTCGGTGGCTTGGATAAGGATTTCAACCAAGTTTCAACAGATCCAGCGCACCCGAATTATCTCGAGAATTTACTCACTGCATTGGGCGCTACTCTGGAAGGCGGCAGTAGCGCCCTTAATCGTTTGGATAGTGCTTTTCAAAAAACAGTGGATAGTTGGTTAAATGGTATTTTATCGAAAGCTGATAATTGGCTCGATGGCATTCTTGATAAAATTAAAGAAGGCTTCGGTGAAGGCGAAAAAACAGTTTCTCCTTTAATTCTCGATTTAAATGGCGATGGGGTAAAAACTTTAGGCCTTTCTTCTAACATTCACTTTGATCAAGACGGCAATC
>CAXNEI010000033.1:0-8394 GCA_964201195.1 Gammaproteobacteria bacterium | reverse complement strand
AGGAATCTACTGCTAAATAAAAAACATAATGCTGTACCGTTTGATCTGCGGTTGGTGGGATTTGTTTGAAAGTTTGTTCAATTGAATTTAATAATTGCTCATTGGATTGAGTGGTTGTCGAATCAGTGTTTTTTGTTTGCTCTGCTAACGCTTTATAACGTCCGCTGATATCAGTGATGCGTTGATTCAGCTGTAGGTTCATCCGTCGTGCTTTGAGTAAATTAATTTCGCGGGTTATAGCCATGGCTAATTGTCGAGGCTCAATTGTCACTATGACATCCTGAGCGCCCGCTTCGAGCCCGCGCTTCACTAAGTCTGCTTGATATGCCTCAATCAGCATCAGCGAGGGAATCGATTTTTTCAGCGCTTTGAGCTGAATCATTAAAGTTTCCACTGAACAGTGCAGAGTATCTGGCTGCGTCAAAATGAGATCGATTGGATGTTTCAGTTGAGCTTCGAGTGATTCTGTCTCCGCAATATAAAGCGGGTTGATTGCATAAAGCGGATTGATCGCTTGGTCGCCATAGCGTAGCGCATCAATCAGCGGTTCTGCCCATGACTGCGATGTGCAGTTGATCAATAGGTTGAGGGTTGGTAACGCCGGTTTGGTGGGCTGCATGGTACTTCCGAAAGTTTAAAGGGAGCTACAAAATAGCTTAGTCGTTTATTGTCATCTCAGCAGCGAAGTTTTGCTCGATGCGCCAGGAATCTCGCGAACCAGCTTGGGAACCAGATAGCCAGGTAACGCGCCCGCCAGTTGCTCAATCAGCTGAATGGCTTGGCTATCCGCCACATCAAAATGCTGGGCGCCGAGCACAGGATCCAGCGCATGCAAGTAATAAGGCAGCACCCCTACACGGAATAGCGCTTCGCTGAGATTTTTCAAGGTAATCAAGCTGTTATTGACAGTTTTTAACAAAACCGCCTGATTCAGTAGCGTGACTCCGGCTTGTTTGAGTAGTGCCATGGCCTGGCCAAACTCGGGCGAAACTTCTTGCGCATGATTGCAATGGACAACCATCACCACTTGTAAAGGGAGGGAGGTTAGCCAAGCAAGAAAAGCTTCATCAATCCGTTGTGGTAGCACCACCGGTAGTCGAGTATGAATCCGCAGCCGTTGAACCTGGGGTAGGTCGGCAAGCTCGGCGGTCCAGCCCGCCAAAATCTCTGTGTTGAGCGCCAAGGGATCGCCGCCGGATAAAATCACCTCAGTAATGCTGGCATCTGCGCGGAGCGTTTCGAGAATATTTTGCCAATGCGCATCAGTAAGGCGATGCTCGCCATAGGGAAAATGGCGGCGGAAACAATAACGACAATGCACCGCGCAAGCGCCAGTGGTGACTACCAATACGCGGCCCTGATATTTTTGAATCAAGCTGGGCTGCTGAACAAATTGCGTTTCCGCCAGCGGGTCTTGCACATAATGCGCTGTTGCAGGAGCAACTTCAGCAGCGATGGGCAAGACTTGGCGTAATAGTGGATCATTCGGGTCGCCGACCTTCATCAAGTTCGCATAATGCCAAGGCACCCGGAACGGAAAATCTTTTGCCGCCGCCTCGGAGAACAAACCATGATTGTGCAACTGTAGGTGCTCTAACAAGATGTTTGGATCACGTAGCGCATTGGCTAAATCCTGGCGCCATTGGCCCTCAGACCATGAGGTCGCTGAAGAACAGAGAATTTTTTGAGATTTAGTCATCGGATCGTTTACTATGTGCCGCTTAATTTTAACTGAGAGGTTCAATCACCATGGCAAACTATTCTACCAATGAATTTCGCGCAGGTCTCAAACTCATGTTAGAGGGTGATCCTTGCTCTATCATCGAAAACGAATTCGTCAAACCGGGTAAAGGCCAAGCGTTTAATCGCGTGAGATTGCGCAACCTGAAAACTGGTCGCGTGTGGGAGCGAACCTTTAAATCCGGTGAATCGCTAGAAGGCGCCGATGTAGCTGATCGCGATATGCAATATCTCTATTCCGATGGAGAATTCTGGCATTTCATGGATCCTAACTCCTTTGATCAACATGCCGCTGATGCAAAAGTGATTGGTGATGCGCTGCCTTGGTTAAAAGAAGAAGACATGTTCATCATGACTTTTTGGAATGGTCAGCCTTTGGCAATTCAAGCGCCGAATTTTGTCGAATTAGAAATTGTCGAAACCGATCCGGGTATTCGCGGTGATACCGCTTCTGGCGGTACTAAGCCTGCCAAATTATCTACTGGCGCCGTAGTCAACGTACCGTTATTTTTGTCCATCGGTGAAATCATTAAAGTCGATACTCGCACCAGCAGCTATGTCAGCCGTGCAAAAAGTTAATTGGTCGCCCACTGCTTCCATTGCCACATTGGAGGCGCGGGCAAAATTACTCGCAACTATTCGTCAATTTTTTGCTGAGCGTTTTGTCTTGGAAGTTGAAACGCCGCTGCTCAGTCATAACCATGTTACCGATTCGCATATTCAATTAATTCCCGCGCAACTGATCGCTGCTCCTGGTGAAAAAACGGAAAATATGTTTTTGCAGTCTTCGCCAGAACATGCGATGAAGCGATTATTGGCATCAGGCTCTGGCTCCATTTATCAATTAGGCAAAGTATTTCGTAATCAAGAAAGAGGTAAGCGACACAATCCTGAATTTACGATGCTGGAATGGTATCGCGTGAATTTCAGTTATGCCGGTATTTTAAAAGACGTGAGTAATTTAGTGCGTTGCATAGGGTTAGGTGATTCCTGCGAAACTATTACCTATGAAGAATTATTTGAAGAACAATTGGGCTTTAATCCCCACACAGAAGAACTGGATGCATTGCGCGCTTTTGCCAAAGAACAATTTGATTTTTCTGGCTCGGAAAATTTAACGCGCAGTGAAAGTCTAGATTTAATTTTCAGTCACCTCATCGAGCCGCATTTAGGCTTCAGTCAACCTACGCTTGTCATTGATTATCCTGCTGATCAATCTGCTCTCGCTTTAGTTGAGCCTCATCCATCCGGAGACTATTCTATCGCGCGACGTTTTGAATTATTTGTTCGTGGCTATGAATTAGCGAATGGTTATGTGGAATTGCAAGACGCCAATATTCTTCGTCAACGTTGGCAAGCTGCTGGTCAACAACCGGATGAACGATTACTCGCTGCGTTGGAATCTGGTTTACCTGCTTGCTCTGGCGTTGCCCTGGGTGTTGATCGTTGCCTTATGGTTTTGTTGGGTGCGTCGCATATTGATCAGGTGTTAGCTTTTCCGGTGGAGAGGGCGTAATTTTATTGAACCTCCCCAACCTTCTCGCCCATCTTCAGCGCAGAGCCCGCTTGAATTGTTGGTAACCACTGCCCTGCATTTTTCGGTAATAACACAATGGCAGTAGAGCCTAATTTAAAGCGACCAATTTCATCGCCTTTGCGAAATTGTAGCGGCGGTTGGCGTTGCGAAAAATCTATTTGAGTTGGAGAGGTTTTTTTCTCTGGCCGTTGTTCGCCAGACCAAACGGTTTCGATATAACCCACAATTAATGCACCCACCATCACTACAGCCATTGGGCCAAAGGTAGTTTGGAAAATCATCACTAGGCGTTCATTGCCGGAAAATAATCCCGGTAGATTTTCTGCCGTGGTTTGGTTAACTGAGAATAATTTACCGGGGATATAAATCGTTTTAATTAAAGTCCCATCAAAAGGAATATGCACGCGGTGGTAATCTTTTGGTGATAAATAGACGGTCATAAAGGCGCCGTCAGTGAATTCTTGAGCTAATTGTTTATCGCCGATTAATTCCTCCGCAGAATAATACATGCCTTTGGCTTGGAGTAATTTGCCTTCGGTTATTTTGCCTAATTCACTCACGCAACCATCAGCAGGTGAAACAAGGCTATTGCTTGCTGAATCGATTGGGCGAGCGCCGGATTTTAATGCGCGAGTAAAAAATTGATTAAAAGTCGCGTAACTTTTCGGATCGGAATTTTCTGCTTCGCTGAAATTCACTTGATAATGTTCGGCGAATTTTTCAATCACTTTATGGGTCAGCTTCGGTACTTTTTGTTGAGCTAACATACCCATGAAGCGGGTGAGTAAACGCTTAGGTAAAGTCTTTTGTAGTAGAATGAAATAATTCATATGATGCTCAAATTCAACCTGTTTAAATCCCTCCCCCTTTCAGGGGGGAGGTTAGGAGGGGGGATTAAAGAGAAACTGGGGTTGTCGGATCATTGCCCCATTCTGCCCAAGAGCCAGGGTAAGCTTTGATATTGGGAAAGCCCAAAATTTTGCCTAACAAGTAAGTGAAGCCGGACCTATGATGGGTTTGGCAATGGGTAATAATTTCTTTGTCTGAGGTAATGCCAAGTTCTGCCAGCTCTGCCGTAATTTCATCGAGGGGCCGTAAGCGCAAACCGCGATTGCGATCCATAGCGCGAGTCCATTCGTAATTCACTGCGCCAGGAATGTGGCCGCCTTTTTGGGCAAAAGCGCGAAGGCCTGAATATTCTTCCGCTGAGCGCGCATCCCAAATAATGCGATTATCCTCATTCAAATGATCTAAAATATTTTGTTTATTGGCGCTTGCTGCATCATTAAGCGTTAAGGTAACTTGCGTAGATTCAGGGCGATGAGGAATTGCTTCGACTGGCAACTGTTCTTGCAGCCAAGCTTGCAAACCACCATTCAGATAAGAATAATTTTTGTGGCCAATGCAATCCAACGCCCAAATCAATCGACCAGCCCAACCGCCGCCTTCATCATCATAAGCAATAATATGTTGGTCGGGGTGATAACCCAGTTCGCTGAAAACTTGTTCTAGCTGCGCCAAAGAAGGCAATGCACCCGGCGTGGGTAATTGGCCATAACTTAAGCGTGAATAGGGTAAATGCACGGCGCCAGGAATATGTGCGCGGCTATATAACTGCGGCGAACATAAATCGATAATCAGCTGATGAGGATCAGCTAAATGCTCTGCTAAAATATGAGGCTCGATTAGCAGCGGAAAACGAAAATCCTGCATAAGATTAGCCTTTAACTCTGTGAGCCTAATTTTAAAATGGTGCCGAGAAGAGGATTTGAACCTCCACGAGCTTGCGCTCACTAGCACCTGAAGCTAGCGTGTCTACCGTTTCACCACCTCGGCTGAGAAGATTGTTGAGTGAGATCATCGCAATAGTCTGGTATTGTGTGCTTCACCCAAACGGGCGAGAGAAACTACTCTGGAAATTATTTATTGTCAATTATTGGAAGCATACACATGTCTCGTTGGACTCGCGATAAAGATCCTCAAGCTGTAACGGAAGCACAAAAATACGAACGTCCGGTGCCAAGCCGCGATTATATTTTGCAATTACTCAGTGAAGCGGAGAGTCCGCTGTTGCCAGAAGCCATCATTCGTGGCTTTGGTTTAACGGAAGAAGAAGACCATATTGCGGTGCAGAGGCGCTTATCGGCGATGGAGCGTGACGGTCAATTATTGCGCAATCGCAGCGGTGCTTACGGCATAGTCGACAAAATGGGTTTAATTAAAGGTACGGTGCAAGGCCATCGCGAAGGCTTTGGTTTTTTAATTCCTGAAGACGGCAGCGACGATTTATATTTAAGTCCGCGGCAAATGCGCAAAGTATTTGAAGGCGATAAAGTATTGGTTTGCATGGTCAGTATCGACAGGCGCGGTCGTCGAGAAGGCTCTATTGTTGAAATTCTTGAGCGCAATACGCACAGTTTAGTAGGCCGTTATTTTGAAGAAGGCGGCGTGGGATTTATTGATCCAGAAAATAAACGTATTACCCATCGCATTTTAATTACCCATGACAATCGCGGTAATGCTTGTTCGGGTCAATGGGTGATGGTGGAAGTGATTGCGCAGCCAGAAATGCGTCAACAAGCGCAAGCGCGAGTGGTGGAAGTGTTAGGCGATCATTTAGCGCCAGGCATGGAAATCGACGTTGCTATTCGTGCCCATCAATTACCCTTTCAATTTCCTGAGGAAGTGTTAACGGAAGCGCAAAGTTTTTCTACCCAAGTGCAAGAGGCAGACAAAAAAAATCGCGTCGATTTGCGCAGTTTGCCCTTAGTGACAATCGATGGTGAAGACGCCAAAGATTTTGATGATGCCGTATATTGCGAGCCACGAAAATCTGGTGGATGGAAATTAATTGTAGCGATTGCTGATGTATCCCATTATGTAACGCCCGGCAATGCGATGGATAGCGAAGCTAAAATACGCGGAAATTCTGTGTATTTTCCTGGTCACGTGATTCCCATGTTGCCAGAAAATTTATCGAATGGATTATGCTCGTTAAATGCCAATGTAGATCGTCTGTGTATGGTGTGTGAAATGCACATCAGCGCGAAAGGTAAAATGACTCGCCATGTATTTTATGAGGGCGTCATGTGTTCGCAAGCGCGACTCACTTATACCGATGTGGGCGCTTACATTGCAGCGATAGAAAAAGGCACCAAACAAACGGCTTTTGGTAAACAGTATCCCCATTTAGTGAAACCGTTGAATCATTTATATGAAGTCTACACCGCATTGCGACATGCTCGTGCAGAGCGCGGCGCCATCGATTTTGATACGGTAGAAACTAAAATTGTGTTTGGCGACAATCGTAAGATAAAAAATATTGTGCCAGTGGTTCGCAATGAGGCGCATCGTTTAATTGAAGAATGCATGCTATGCGCTAACGTGGCAGCAGCCAAAGTATTAAACGAACATGAATTACCCGTGCTGTATCGTAATCATGACAATCCTAAGCCAGAGAAATTGCTCAACTTAATTACCTTGTTAGGGGGTTTAGGTTTGTCGTTGAAAGGCGGCACCAAAGCAACGCCGAAAGATTATCAAGCCATTATGGTGCAAATCGCCGACCGGCCAGATCGTCATTTCTTGCAAACGGTTTTATTGCGTTCGATGAATCAAGCAAAATATTCGCCGAATTTATTGGGTCATTTTGGCTTAAATTATCCGGCCTATGCCCATTTCACTTCGCCGATTCGCCGTTATCCCGATTTATTATTGCATCGTGCACTACGTTATTTAATTCGTTCATCAACGGAAAGTGCTCATGTATTACGCGTCACTGGTGCGAAAAAAATAGCTCGAAAAGGCTGGTTGCCGCAAGCACCGAAAGAATGGGTGGAATTAGGTGAAGGTTGTTCTATCACCGAACGTCGCGCCGATGAAGCCACTCGCGATGCAGTGAATTGGTTAAAATGCGAATTTATGCTTGATCGCATTGGTGAAGTCTATGACGGCGTAATCAGCTCAGTGACTTCTTTTGGTTTATTTGTCGAATTAAAAGATATTTTTGTCGAAGGTTTAGTTCACGTGTCTTCCTTGGTGGGCGATTATTATCGTTTCGATCCCGTGCGTCATCGACTCAGTGGTGAGCGTAGCGGTGTGAGTTATCGCTTAGCAGATCCCGTGCAAGTACGAGTGATGCGAGTTAATTTAGACGATCGAAAAATTGATTTTGAATTATTGGCGGATGCACCGAAAACAGCCGGCAAAAAACCTTCAAAAAAAGCTGCGGATAAAGCTAAAGGCAAATCTGCGCCCAAAAGTAGAAAACCGGTTGAGAGCAAATCAACAGATAAACCAAAAACGAAAAGACGTCGGAGTTAACGATAGTTTTATTGTGAGTCATTCTCGCTTGCGCGGGAATGACACTGAAATATTGAAGGATATACAGAAATGGCAAAATTTGAATGGACTTACGGTATTCAATCCGTATCTAAATTACTCGAGCAAAATCCTGAGCGCTTATTAGAAGTCTGGATAGAAGAATCACGCAATAAAACCGATGCGATTGCTGGTCTTTGTGCGCAACAAGG
Organism: Gammaproteobacteria bacterium; assembly: GCA_964201195.1. Lineage (GTDB taxonomy): Bacteria > Pseudomonadota > Gammaproteobacteria > Pseudomonadales > JAHFSE01 > JAHFSE01. Next base: position 585 of record CAXNEI010000033.1, on the reverse strand, counting down.
TATTGCTTTAGTGCGTTGCAAACCGCAAACCCTCGAGCGTCATCTCGGTGAAGTGGTGCATCAAGGGATAGCGGCAAAAACAGTTCCTTTGCCTGCGTCCACTGAATCGGACTTGTTAGTTCAAGCAGAACAATTGGGTGCAGAAGGGTGTTTTCTTATTCTAGATGGCGTCATGGATCCACACAATTTAGGCGCTTGTTTTCGTAGCGTAGCGGCTTTTGGTTTTCACGGCATCGTGGTGCCGAAGGATAATGCTGTAGGCCTTACGCCTGCAGTGCGAAAAGTAGCTTGTGGCGCAGCAGAATTGGTGCCTTTTTATCAAGTCACTAATTTAGCGCGCTGCTTAACGCAATTAAAAGAAGTAGGCGTTTGGGTGAAAGGCAGTGTCTGCAATGATCAAGCAAAACCGATTCATCAGTTAGATTTTACCGGTGCGTTAGCATTGGTGATGGGCTCTGAAGATGAAGGCTTGCGTCGTCTGACTCAAGAACGTTGCGATGAATTATTTTATATTCCCATGTCAGGGAAAATAGAAAGTTTAAATGTCAGCGTGGCTACTGGCATTTGTTGTTATGAAGTGATGCG
>CAXNEI010000032.1:0-8433 GCA_964201195.1 Gammaproteobacteria bacterium | reverse complement strand
AATCCGCCAATGGAATAGTCGCAGCAACACGCATCATCGGGCTAATAATATAAGTTGCCGGATGATAATGATTATTTTCGAGTAACACGCGATATTGCTTGGCAATGTTAAAATCAAAATCCCAAAAATAACGAATGCCCGGCATACTTTCTTGGTAATCGGGATATTGTTTATTGTCCGCTTCTGACATGACACCAAACCAACAGGCATCTTGATCATTGAATATTTTTCGATGTACACGAAAGGCTTGATTTAACGCATCGAAAGCAGGCTGACTGGCAGAACCTAGAAAAGTCATCACCACAAACAAACCGCCCAGTGATGAAAAATTATAATTTGGATTAGAAGTCGAAGCCGCAGTAAAACAAGGTGCAGGTTCAAAGAGCGGGAGAAAAGGTTTTATAGACATGGTTCACTCTTGTAACTGTTTAATCATCCATTTGTGCGTAATCACGCCATAGAGTAATGGACCATCACCGGTTATTGTATAGCCTGCTTTTTGATAAAAGGGTAGTGCGTTTTCGCGCGCATTTAATTGTATTGTTGTTATATTCTGATCGGAGGCCATAGATTCCAAGTAATTTAATAACTGTAAGCCAATGCCTCGTTTTTGATAGGCATCCGCCACTGCCATATAACGAATTTGACCTATTGTATTATCTAACCGATGCAGTCGACCGACGCCTATTGCGTCTTGTTGCTCGGTGAAAGCGCAGGCATGAAATGCCTGATCTTCTAATTCATCGCGCTCACTGCCTATAGGTTGTTGATGTGGTGCACGCAAAATTTGCCAACGCAGTTGATAATAAGCGTGCCATTCTTTTTCAGTTTTTGGAGATCGACATTCAATAACCATAATCATTTCCTAAACCACGAAAGCGCTTTGCAGAAATTAAGAGATCAGATATTTATTTTTCAGCGACTTCAAACACAAGGATGTGTTTGTAGCGCGCCAGGGATGGCCGTTTAGTCGCGGAAAAATAAACATCTGATTGAAAATAATCATGGATTCGAAAAATTTTTACATATTCGGATAATTAGGCCCACCGCCACCTTCTGGTGTTACCCAAATAATATTTTGAGTGGGATCTTTAATATCACAGGTTTTACAATGCACACAGTTTTGCGCATTAATCTGAAAAACTTTATCGCCACTTTCTTGCGTCACAACTTCATACACACCAGCAGGACAATAGCGTTGCGCAGGTTCATCATATAAAGGCAAGTTATGTTGAATCGGCACAGTTTTGTCTTTTAAGGTTAAATGACAAGGCTGATTTTCTTCATGGTTGGTATTCGACAAAAATACGGAAGACAGTTTATCAAAACTAATAACACCATCGGGTTTAGGATAATTAATTTTTTTACAGTCTTTGGCCAGCAATAAACCTTCATGATCAGGTCGAGCATCTTGCAGGGTAATAGGTAATTTACCCTGAAAAATATTTTGATCAATAAAGGCAAACATGGCGCCGCCCAACGAACCAAATTTATGCATGGCTGGCGCTACGTTGCGCACTGCATGCAGCTCTTCATAAACCCAAGATTTTTTATAGCGCGCATCCATTTCAACCAGATCTTTACCACCTTCATCACCATTTTTAAGTACATCAAAAATAGTTTCTGCCGCTAACATTCCAGTTTTCATTGCAGTATGACTGCCTTTAATGCGAGCAAAATTCATAAAGCCTGCATTACAGCCACTTAATAAACCTCCAGGAAAACTTAATTTAGGTACTGCTTGATAACCACCTTTATTAATAGCGCGCGCGCCATAGGAAATTCGCTTGCCGCCTTCTAAATACTTTTTAATAACCGGATGTTGTTTAAATCTTTGCATTTCATCGAAGGGGCTTACATGAGGATTGGTATAAGCCAAATCAGTAATTAAACCTAAGGTCACTTGGTTATTTTCTAAATGATAAAGAAAACCACCGCCAGTAGAATTACTTTCTGATAAGGGCCAACCAAAAGAGTGAATCACTTTGCCAAGATCAGCTTTTGCAGGATCAATTTCCCATAATTCTTTAATACCAATACCATAATGTTGGGTACCAGAATTTTTTTGTAATTGGTATTTTTCCATCAGGCGTTTACCCAAACTGCCTCGACATCCTTCAGAAAAAATAGTGTATTTTCCACGAAGCTCCATACCCGGCGTATAACTTTCTGTATGAGCGCCATCGATACCGACACCCATATCGCCAGTAATAATCCCTTTCACATAATGATTTTCTTCATCGAATAAAATATCTGCTGCAGCAAAACCGGGATAAATTTCTGCACCTAACTCGATTGCTTGATCAGCTAACCAACGACATACATTGCCTAAACTCACAGCATAATTTCCGTGGTTATGCATCGCCGATAACAGCAGAGAGTTGGGCACTTTAATAGCGCTGGTTTCACTCGCCATAAAATAAACTTCATCACTAGACACAGGTGCATTCAATGGAGCACCTAGCTCTTTCCAATTGGGGAATAATTCGGTTAACGCGCGGGGATCGAGAATGGCGCCTGATAAAATATGCGCACCAACTTCTGAGCCTTTTTCAACCACACAGACGCTGATATCTTGGCCTGAGGCTTGGGATAGTTGACGAATACGGCAAGCTGCAGCAAGTCCTGATGGGCCGGCTCCAACAATGACCACATCATATTCCATATATTCGCGTTCCATAATTTTTCCTCTCAGTTGATTCGATGGAACCGCCTATCTTACTTACGTATTATTTTTTCTCAATGGCTCTTTATGGCTTTATGGTCACTGCGGCATTAAATTATGAGGAATATATTGCTTTTTGATCGTCTCTTTTTCCCAACCAATAAATTGCTAAGCCTAAAGCAGTCCCTGCAACCGCATCAATGGTGACGTGCTGCTGAACCGCGATGGTGGACCAAATAATTAATAATCCCCAAATAAAATACAGACAATTTTCTGTCTTATTGGTATCCATCAATGCGGCTACACAGACAACAGCTATGGCGCAATGTTGCGAAGGAAAACAATTAAAAGGCGTATCTAAGCGATACAGCAAGGCAACTAATTGAGATAAAGCATCTTGCCCCATCACAAGATCTACACGCTCTATTTGTGTAGGGAAAAAGAAATAAAAAAATGCGGCAATGCCTGCAACAATACAGATGTTTTTACATAATCGAGGGATTACCGAAGAAGGGCTTTTCAGAAAAGCATAGAGAATTAAAAAATACAGAGAAATGTAAGGAATAATAGCCAAAGCATCAAAAGGAATAATGAAATCGAACCCACTGCGAGGAAGAATATAAGCCTGGCGCCATTGAAAGAAGGGGATGGAAAAATAAATTAAACATTCAAATACAGTGGCAATTAACCCGTAGCCCATCCGCTGAGAAGTAGTTAGAGGCTCCTCATGATGCATTCCAAAGCTATCTTGTAGCTTTACTCCATTAATCATTTTTCCCACCCGAGCCCATAAAAGTGTTGAGCATAGCCACCCAACACTTTTACACTTTGGATAGCATTTATATGTCTAAGTTCGCCACTCGGAGCGCATTACTTTCAATAAATTCCCTGCGCGGTTCCACGGCATCTCCCATTAGTGTAGTAAATATTTGATCCGCAGCAATAGCATCCTCAATCGTCACACGCAACATACGTCGTGATTCAGTATTCATCGTCGTTTCAGCCAACTGCTCTGGATTCATTTCTCCCAAACCTTTATAGCGTTGAATCGTATGACCTCGACGAGATTCTTGCAACAACCATTCTACGGCTTGCTTAAAGGAGCTGATTTCAAATTTCTTTTCTCCTCGCTGAGCATAGGCGCCAACATCTAACAAACCATTTAATCGGCCGCCACAGTGTGCAAAAGCAAGATAGTCATCTGATAGCCAAAATTCATGTCTAATTAAATATTCATGATTAACGCCATGGGCTTGATAATTCAAACTGAGCGTAAATTCTTTGCGCTCCGGATGCTTGTGTACATTGACCGTATATTGTTCCGAAGGATTTTGCAGTCCTCTTAATTTTGTTGTTAGTTTTTCCGCCCATGCTCGAATAAAGATTTCATCGCTAAGATTTTCTTCCGATAAAGCATCTGCATAGATAAGCTGCTCAACAAATAAAGAAGGATACAGGCTACTTAATCGCTCTACACGATGCATGGCGGCTTTATATTCTTTCATTAATTCCATTAAGACGGCGCCACTAATCGGTGGTGCATCAACAGAAACATGTAGCTCAGAACCATCTAACGCCGCTTGCATTAAATAATTATCTAGCGCTAATTCGTCTTTCAAATACTCTTCATATTTACCTTTTTTAATTTTATACAACGGCGGCTGAGCAATATAAATAAAACCTTGATCAACTACTTCTCGCATTTGACGGAAGAAAAAGGTTAACAGCAAAGTGCGAATGTGCGAACCATCTACGTCCGCATCAGTCATAATAATAATGCGGTGATAACGTAATTTTTCGATATTAAATTCGTCGCGACCAATGCCACATCCGAGCGCAGTAATTAATGTGCCTATTTCTGCCGAAGCAATCATTTTATCAAAGCGTGCTTTCTCTACATTGAGAATTTTTCCTTTCAGCGGCAATACTGCTTGGTTTTTTCTATTACGTGCTTGCTTAGCAGAACCACCCGCAGAATCACCCTCCACCAAGAACAATTCAGATAACGCAGGATCTTTTTCCTGACAGTCGGCTAATTTCCCCGGCAAGCCAGCAATATCTAAGGCGCCTTTTCTGCGAGTCATTTCACGTGCTTTACGTGCAGCATCTCGCGCACGAGCAGCATCGATTATTTTTTGAACAATTGCTTTGGCATCCTGCGGATTTTCCATCAGGTAATCATTGAAATAGGAACCCATGGCTTGCTCCACCGCTGGCTTCACTTCAGATGATACTAATTTGTCCTTAGTTTGGGACGAGAACTTAGGATCTGGAACTTTGACTGAAACAATAGCGGTTAAGCCTTCTCGCGCATCATCGCCAGAAGTGCTGACCTTCGCTTTTTTCAAAAACCCTTCAGCTTCCATATAATTATTTAATGTACGGGTTAATGCACTGCGGAAACCAACCAAATGGGCGCCGCCATCGCGCTGAGGAATATTATTAGTAAAACAGTAAACGTTTTCTTGATAGCTATCATTCCACTGCAGGGCCACTTCCACGCCAATACCATCTTCTTCTTTGTAAGCAGAGAAATAAGACACGCTGTTGAGTGGATTCTTATTTTGATTTAAATATTCCACGAAAGCTTTTAAGCCACCTTCATATTGAAAGGTGTCTTCTTGCCCGGTTCTTTCATCTTTTAGGGTAATTTTCACGCCAGAATTAAGAAAAGACAGCTCTCTTAGGCGCTTAGCCAGGATGTCATAACTGAATTTGATATTAGTGAAGGTTTCTTTGCTGGGCTTGAAATAGCATTCGGTGCCTGTTCCGATAGTCTCGCCCACCACATGCAATGGCGCCTGAGGAACACCGTGGTGATAAACCTGCTCATAAACCTGCTTATTACGTCGAATACGCAGACGAAACCCTTCAGATAACGCATTAACAACGGAAACCCCTACACCGTGGAGACCGCCAGAGACTTTATAGGTATTGTCATCAAATTTACCCCCGGCATGAAGCACTGTCATAATCACTTCAGCAGCAGAAACGCCTTCTTCTTCGTGTATATCTACCGGAATTCCGCGGCCATCGTCTATCGTAGAGATAGTTTCATCCACATGAATAATGACTTGAACCTCTTTGCAGTGGCCAGCTAACGCCTCATCAATAGAGTTATCGACTAATTCAAACACCATATGATGCAAGCCGGATCCATCATCTGTATCACCGATATACATACCTGGGCGTTTACGAACAGCGTCAAGACCTTTGAGAACTTTAATACTGGAGGAGTCGTAAGATGATTCACTCATGAAGGAAATTCCTAGCTGGTAGATGTAAAGATAAAATTCTTGATACGAATCAAGGCGATAATGAAGATTTATGGCGCCTCATTATATCAGATAAGCAAGCGGGAAACCTATTTCATCAGGGTTATGGGTCATGCAAGCAAAGGCCTATCAGTTGTTTCACCAACAATCTCACCTTGTTCCACGTGGAACATTTTAAAAGAAGAGCCTTTTTCAACAACGACACGCGCCCAATGCGCCTGTTCCTGGGTGCTAGTAATAAAAGCTTGGTAATTTAACTCAGCCAACGCCTCAATAACCTTCGTTTGATTCTCTGGATCCAGCTCTGAAGCCAAATCATCGAGCAAAAAAATACTTCTTAGCTGCTCATTCTGTGCGGACAGAATCCCTGCTTGCGCAAATCTGAGCTGCAAGGTCATCAGCTTCTTTTGTCCCCGAGATAACACATCGCTGGCCACACGATTTTTCACGGCAATTTTAATGTCATCGCGATGAATACCATATTGAGTGTGGCCCTTAAGCCGATCCCGCTCTCGAGAATCCACTAAACAGTCAATTAACGATTTTTTATGCGGCCAACCTTGCTGATACTCCACAGAAAAACAATCTGCTGCTAAAAAGCTAGCCTGCTTAAAAGAAGCCGATTGAATTAACCGACTGAGATAATCACAGCGTAACTGACTAATTTTATTGGATATTTCAGCCCACTGATCATCCCAATAATCTAACTGACGCAAATCTAGCTGAGACTGCTTCAGCAATGCATTTCGCTGACACAAAATTTGGCGAGACTGCTTCCACAAAGGCCAATAAGACTCACCCTCATAAAACAGACCCCAATCTAAAAATTGCCGCCTTGCTGCAGAGCCTGCATCGGAGAACAACTCCAAATCTGGGCCAATAATTTGCACAGGCAGCAATTTCGCTAAGGGCGCAATATTATTTTGAATTTTGCTATTTAATACAATTTTATTTTCGCCGGAAATATTTTTTTGAATTGCTGCTTGAGTTATAACATGGCCATAAGCTTTCGATATTCCGCCTAAAATAACGGCAGAATGATTCTTATGGTGAACAAAATCTCTCGTTTTGAGCGCGCGGAAGGAACGCCCAGTGCCCAACAAATAAATAGCCTCTAATAAACTGGTTTTTCCGCTAGCATTAGCGCCAACGATAAAATTAAAACAAGGATCAAAATCTAATTGAATCGATTCAAGATTGCGAAGGTGAGTGATAGACAGAGAAAGTAGCATAACGCAACGCTCAACCAATAGAGTCAAAAAGATATCAATTTGGAATTATTTCAGCGTGATGGAAAAATCTTTCAACAAACAGAAATCTAAAACGGAAGCAGATAACGCCGCCGCGAGACTCTATCATTTGAATCTTTTGTTAGATAGAAGAAAATCAGCGCTGAATACCAATCACCGCAAATTTTGTTTTGCTCATGACAGGCCTCTTCGGATATGGTTGCGCATTGGAATTAATTGCTTAGGAGTAGATTGTGCCCCATAAAATTCATGATGCCAAAAGCTCGGCTTTGCTGAGCTTTTTTCAAAAAGCTGCTTTTCTCACCAGCGCAGCCAAGGTAACCCAGTGCCCAGCAGATAAAGGACGTGAAGTAGCCTTTGTTGGCCGCTCAAATGCGGGAAAATCCAGCGCGCTGAATAAAATTTGTCATCAAACGCGATTAGCAAAAACCAGTAAAACACCAGGGCGCACGCAACTACTGAATTTTTTTGCTTTATCTGAACAGCAATATTTAGTGGATTTACCGGGTTATGGTTACGCCAAAGTGCCCAACGATGTTAAAAAAGCTTGGCAAGAACAATTAGGCCGCTATTTAGAAAGCCGAGAAAGTTTAGTGGGCCTGGTGGTATTAATGGATATTCGCCATCCGCTGACGCCATTCGATCAATCGTTACTAGATTGGGCAGAGCATTATCAAAAACCTTTACATGTATTATTAACCAAAGCGGACAAGCTCAGTCGCGGCCCTGCAAAAAATACATTACTGCATTTAGAAAAAGTTTTAAAAACATTTAGTACGCCGGCTAGCGCACAATTATTTTCTGCGGTAACAGGGGAGGGGTTAGACGCAGCTCGCGAACAAGTCGCTCACTGGTTAGGATTTGATATTTAATAGCCTGCTTGTCATAATCGCTGCCGTTTAAATTTTCCTTATTGGAAAATTGACTTCATCATCAAGAAGCGAGCAGCGTTATGTCTTATCCCGGTGGCACACAATTATTTTTTAATAACATCAATGGATTTTGGCAAGATCGCGCCGGTCGATGTTACGCGCAAAATCAATTTGGTAATCTTCAGCCGGTTCAGGCGGTACCTCAACAACATTTTCCTCAGCCAATAGACCTCTTTCGAAACTAGGAATTTATGCTAAAGCATGCTAAAAAAGCACCTCAAAACAAGGAGGTTCAGAATGAAATACACACAAGTCAATAAACTAGGGGCAGAGCAATTTCGCCGATTAACGGGTGTAAAAAAGAACACTTT
>CAXNEI010000031.1:0-8515 GCA_964201195.1 Gammaproteobacteria bacterium | reverse complement strand
AACTGCTAAATGAAAGCATCTGCCCAGACTTATAAATTGGATCCCACAATCGGGCTGCCGGATGACTGAATGGAAACAGAGATTCTACTCAGTATCCAAAAAACTTCTGAGGTGCTCAGAGCGCGAAGGATGACGTAATTTACGTAATGCTTTCGCTTCAATTTGTCGAATGCGCTCCCGCGTTACATCAAATTGTTTGCCCACTTCTTCTAGCGTGTGATCGGTATTCATATCAATACCAAAACGCATGCTCAGCACTTTCGCTTCTCGTTGCGTTAAGCCTGCAAGTACCGCACGAGTCGCTTCTTTTAAGCCTTCTGTGGTAGCTGCATCAGCAGGCGACATCATCGCAGTATCTTCAATAAAATCCCCTAAATGTGAATCTTCATCATCACCAATAGGTGTTTCCATCGAAATGGGTTCTTTGGAAATTTTGAGTACTTTGCGCACTTTGTCTTCCGGCATATCCAACCGCTTACCTAATTCTTCTGGTGTAGGATCACGACCCATTTCCTGAACCATTTGGCGCGATACGCGATTGAGTTTATTAATGGTCTCAATCATATGCACCGGAATACGAATGGTGCGCGCTTGGTCGGCAATAGAGCGGGTAATCGCTTGGCGAATCCACCAGGTAGCATAAGTAGAAAATTTATAACCGCGACGGTATTCAAATTTATCTACCGCTTTCATTAAACCAATGTTGCCTTCTTGAATAAGATCGAGGAATTGCAAACCACGGTTAGTATATTTTTTCGCAATGGAAATCACTAAGCGCAAGTTGGCTTCAACCATTTCTTTTTTCGCGCGACGGGCTTTCGCTTCGCCCACTGACATTAAGCGATTCACTTCTTTAATATCCGCTACTGACAGCCCAAGCTGTTCTTCTAATTGCACAAAACGTCTTTGTGCTTTCAGGATATCTTCTTTAACCAAAGTAAATTGACTGGCCCATTGGGTTTTCGATTTCATCTGCTCGTCGACCCAGTCGAGGTTTACCTCATTCCCAGGAAAACGTTTAATAAATTCTTTGCGGGGCATTTTGGCATTGCGAATACAAGCGCGTAAAATTAATCGCTCTTGTTCGCGGATAGTGTCTAATACGGTACGCACTTGTCGCACCAGCACTTCAAAGACTCGCGGCGTGAGCTTCAGATTCATGAACAGCTCAGCCGTTTGCTCCATCAGCTTTTTGCTTTGCGCGTGGTCGCGGCCATTCTTCTTAATGGCGCGATTGGCTTTAACATAGGCTTGTTCAATATCAGTGAAACGACGCTTGGCTTCTTCGGGATCTAATGTGCCGTCTATGCCTTCTTCTTCAGTAGTGGCGGCTGCGCCTTCTTCTTCATCGTCACCTGCTGCGACAACGCTTTCTTCTGGTAGTGCGGCGGGAGGCGGTGCATTGTCGGCAACAAAAATAACATCATCAGCTACCGGATCTAAATAGCCGCTGATGATATCGTTGAGTCGACGTTCTTCAGTGGAAACTTTTTGATATTCACCCAAAACATGGTCCAGTGAGCCAGGCCAGTAAGCAAGCGCGGACATGACTTGGCGAACGCCTTCTTCGATGCGTTTCGCTATAACAATTTCGCCTTCGCGGGTGAGCAATTCTACCGAGCCCATTTCGCGCATATACATGCGCACGGGATCTGTGGTGCGACCGGGTTCAATTTCTACGGAAACCAGAGCAGCAGAAGCTTCTTCTGCTATGTCTTCATCCATGTCGGGTGGATTATCCACCAATAAAATAGATTCAGAAGGCGCCGTTTCAAACACGGGAATACCCATGTCGTTGATCATGCCGATAATGTCTTCAATCTGATCTGGATCAGTAATATCTTCAGGCAGGTGATCATTCACCTCAGCAAAAGTCAGATAGCCTTGTTCTTTCCCTCGACTGATGAGTGATTTGAGTTGTGATCTTTGATTTTCAGTATTGCTCATAGATAGTGCTCATGGATGCTTCCGGTTTTGAGGGCGCATTGAAGAGCCGCGTATTATAGGGAGCGATTGCCCCGCTGACTAGGGTATACTCGCCTCTAGCACCTTATTCGTTGAATTGAGCGCATTTAATTGAGGAAAAAGAATGACTGAATCCGCTACATCTTTAATTTGGATCGATCTAGAAATGACCGGATTAGATCCTGAGCAAAATGTGATCATTGAAATTGCTACGCTGGTGACTGACAGCCAGTTGAATATTATAGCGGAAGGTCCTGCGTATGCGATTGCTCAACCTGATGCAGCTTTAGCCGCAATGGATGAATGGAATACTAAACAGCATGGCGAATCGGGTTTAGTGGCTCGTGTTAAATCGAGTCAAATAAGTGTGGCGCAGGCAGAAGCAGAGACTTTGGCTTTTTTGCAAAAATATCTGAAGTCGCAAGAGTCACCTATGTGCGGCAACAGCATTATGCTCGATCGACGTTTTTTGCTGCGTTATATGCCTAAGCTGGAAACTTTTTTTCATTATCGCAATTTAGATGTCAGCACAGTGAAAGAATTAGCTAAGCGCTGGCGGCCCGATATTGCTAAAGGCCTCAATAAACAAGGTCAGCATTTAGCGATGGCAGATATTAAAGAATCCATTGCTGAGTTGGCTTATTATCGAGAGCAATTTTTTAATATAAGTGGCTTTAAATAGAGGCTTGTTGTAAAGCATCTTGTGCCCAAGCGTTAAGACTTTTGCCTTGAGCAGCGGCGAGTGTTGCGGCTCTTGCGTGAATTACTGGATCAATCCGCAGCATAATTTTACCGGAGTAAGGTTTTTGTGGGTGACGTTTTAACTTTGAGCAAGTCTCCAAATAGTCATCTACGGCTTCTTTAAAGGCTCTTTTTAATTCAGCAACTGATTTTCCATGGAAGCCTATTACATCGCGAATGCCGGCGATGTGCCCTATAAAACAATCATCTGCTTCACTGTATTCTATGCGGGCAGCGTATTCTTTGTAGTTCATAATATGTGTCTATTTAAATGCGAATTAAGAGCTCGAAGCCGCATAGCGGCTATTGACGGTAGGCAGGTCGTTTACGGCCTGCATGATAATTATATAAAAAATTTTCGTCCCAGGGGGACGATTGAATAATCGCAAGAAATAAATAATTTTTCAATCGTCCTTACAGGACGAGTTATTCGGTTATCCATTTTTGCAGGCCGTAAACGACCTGCCTACATTCAATGACTGCTACGCAGTCTGTTGCGCTAGAGCCCACTCAAAATGCTCCACCAACCACGCAGGTTGTTGATCAACAAATTGCGCACGGCGTTGTTCTAAAGCAGCAATAATATCTGGATGCGACGGCGCATTGCCTAAACCAATAATAAGATTGCGCAACCAACCCGTATAGCCGACTCTGCGCAATGGCGAGCCTTCGGTATTTTTTAAATATTCTGTTTCGCTCCACTGAAATAATTCCAATAAGCTTGCGCTATTTAATTGATGGCGTGGGGTGAAATCTATTTCACTAGTGAGTTGAGCGAATTTATTCCAGGGGCAAATTAATTGGCAGTCATCACAACCAAAAACACGATTGCCTATAGCTATGCGGAATTCTTCTGGAATAGGTCCTTTATTTTCGATGGTCAGATAAGCAATACATTTTCGTGCATCCAGTTGGTAAGGTGCAACGATGGCTTGGGTGGGGCAAATGGTTATGCAGGCAGAACAACTACCGCAATGCGCCGAAGCGGCTTCATCAAGCGGTAAAGGTAAATCAGTAAATAAAGCACCCAGAAAAAAATAGGAACCCTGCTGACGATCAATGAGTAAAGTATGTTTGCCTGTCCAACCCAATCCCGCTTGTTCAGCTAAAGCTTTTTCTAATACAGGTGCGCTGTCAGCAAAAGCACGGTAGCCAAAAGGGCCAATTTTTTCTTCTAATTTCTTCGCCAGTTGCGTAAGACGTTTGCGCATTAATTTATGATAATCACGACCTAATGCGTAGCGAGCAATATACGCTTTATCCGGATTTTTTAATTGTTGCCAAGCCTGTTCTTGGCAATCTTTAGAGTGAAAAGGTTCTGGCCAGTAATTCATGCGTACCATGATAATTCGAATGGTGCCAGGCACTAGTTTTTCTGGTGCGCAACGCAGATCCGCATGACGTTCCATATAAGTCATGTCAGCATGAAAATGTTGAGCAAGCCAGTTGTGCAGATGTTGCGCGTGTTGCCCCACTTCAATAGAGGCAACGCCACATTCTTGAAAGCCTAGTTCAATGGCCCATTTTTTTAATTCTGTTTTGATGGCTTCCATTGATTTCTTCGGGTGACCCACTGTGCAAGCGACAAGGTAATGATCAGCGTAGCCATATAACTGAAAAGCTGCATGCCGGTGGGGCTGGCTTGATAGCCAACCAGGATATGTAGCAATTCGCCTGCTAGATGATCATGTTCGGGCAACCAAGAAGAAGTATCCCACAGTTCCGCATTCCAATAATTAATGAGGCCAGCTTGATCCAAAAAGCCTACGGCATTAGCTGCCATGCCTGCAGCTAGTAATAAAATCATCCAAAAGGTCACAGCGAAAAAATGCTGAATGGGTATGCGGAGTAAGCCTAAATAGAGTAAAGCACCTACTGCAATGCCGCCGCTTAAACCCATCAAGCTGCCAGTAATCAGCGAATGTGTTGTGGTGCCACTGGCTGCAATGCCATGGAGAAATAAAACTACTTCAGAGCCTTCTCTCAATACAGCAAGCCCTACTGCTAACGCAAGTGCATACAAAGGCTCATCGCCGGATTGTACTTGTTTGCCCACTTGTTTGAGTCGTTGCGACAGTTCTCGCCCATGTTGCGCCATCCACACATTGTGCCATATCAGCATAACAACCGCCGCGAACAGGACGCAGGCATTCATCACTTCTTGACCTATGCCATCTAGTGCATTGGCAATGGTTTCTGCGCTGAATGCTACTAAGCCAGCGCCGGCTATGCCTGCAAGTACGCCTGCAGAAATCCAACGATTGCGCGATGCGACGCCGCGAGTAGCTGCGAGTACTAGGGTGATGACTAGGGCAGCTTCTAATGCTTCACGAAATACAATGAGTGCAGCAGCTATCATAAAAACTCCCGTTTATTGAGCAACAATTTTGCCTAAAGCTGTTTTCATATGAAACTCACCAAAGAAATCATATGTCCCTGGTTTCAGCGGGCCAATAAAAATTTTGGCTTTGGTTTTGCCGGGAATAACTTTTTCACGATTGAGTGAGTAACTTTCAAATTCCTCAGCTGAAGCATCTTGGTTATCTACAATCAATCTAATTTTTTTGCCCGCCGGTACGGTGAGCTGGGTCGGGGTAAACTTGTGATCTTTGATAATAAGAGTAAATTCAGCGATCGTGTCAGCATGGGCTGTGCTTTGGTAGCCAGTAAGTAAAATCAAGCTGAGTAATAAAGAAGTCATACGCATAAAAATTTCCTCATTGAATGCTTTGCTGTGGCTTTAGTATACGAAGGATTTTGTTCGTGGTAAATGATAATTGTTCTTATTAAGAGAGATTTATAATGAATGATATGGATGAAGCACAGCTCAAAGCTTATTTGCAGCCAAGAGCCAGTGAAGCCCACAAAGGTGATTTTGGTCATGTATTAATAGTAGGCGGTCAACCGGGCATGTTGGGCGCTACTTTACTGGCCGGCGAGGCAGCAGCGCGATGTGGTGCTGGCTGTGTTTCTATTGCAAGTTTGGATCCTCAACCCCAAGTATTACTCGCGCGTCGGCCAGAATTGATGTGCCATGCCGTAGCACAATCCAGTGATATTGATCCTTTGTTGGCGAAAGCGACGGTGATTGTTGTGGGGCCGGGTTTGGGTCAAAGCGATGCAGCCCAATGGTTATTGCGTCGAGCGCTAGCCGCTGAATTACCTACGGTGATTGATGCTGATGCACTAAATCTAATCGCTCATGGTGTAGTGGATATTTCTACCGTGCAAAAGCGGCGTTGGATTTTGACTCCGCATCCTGGCGAGGCGGCCCGTCTGTTAAGTTGTTCTGTGGCAGAGATTCAAGCTGCTCGTGCGGCATCAGCTCAGGCATTATCTGAAAAATATAATGCGGTTGTGGTGTTGAAAGGTGCCGGCAGTTTAATTGCTGCGCCTGATGCAGAATTATCAAGAGTGACTCAAGGCAATCCAGGAATGGCCAGTGGTGGCATGGGTGATGTACTAAGTGGTGTTATTGCTGCTTTATTGGCGCAAGGTTTGACAGCAGAAAAATCTGCAGCACTAGGTGCATATTTGCATGCCAAAGCAGCAGATCAAGCGGCGCAGCAATTAGGTGAGCGAGGTTTGCTCGCCGTATATGTTGGAGTCAATCCGTGAAAACAGCAGAGTATCTTTTTGCTAACGAAACAGAAACAGCGGCTTTTGCTACTCGATTGGCTCATGCCATCACACCATTTATTCAGCAAGGCTTTACCTTATATTTATCCGGCGAGTTAGGTGCAGGCAAAACTTTTTTCACTCAACAATTATTACGTGCTTGGAATTATTCTGGAGTGGTGAAAAGTCCTACCTATGGTTTAGTCGAAGTATATGTATTACCGATTGGTAATATTTGCCATTTTGACCTATATCGTCTAAATACCCCGGAGGAATTGGAAGATATAGGCTTTCGTGATTATTGGGGGCCAGGTCAATTATGTATTGTGGAATGGCCTGTGCGAGGTGGAGAATTGCTGCCTAATCCTGATGTGGCGTTGTTATTGCAGACTGTTCCAGCTGAAGAGTTAACTGAAAAATCAGGCGAAGCATTTAGCGTTCGGAAATTGATCATGACTCTGTATGGCGAGACTGATTTGTTACGAGTTATGAGCTAAAGCGTGAAAAATTGAGGCATCTGTCGCACACTAGAAGACCTGCGACGACCAGTCGACTTTAAAGTTAAATGATGAGAGAAACTGAATGATGAGAGTTGGGTTACTTGAATTGAAGCAAAGGATGGTTAATTGCCATGAATAGAGTGAATAAATTACATCGTGTGTGGAGCCTAGTGATTGGACTGGGTTTAAGTACCTTAGCGAATGCTGCGCCTATCACTGTGCAAGATTTAAAAGTGTCTCAGTTAACGGATGGCGCGCATCTAGTCTTTAATTTAAGCGGTTCTACCGGGCATAAAATATATGCGTTAGAGCAGCCTAATCGCATAGTGATTGATATCGACAATGCACAAGCCAATAAGCAATTGCAGCAAGCGCAGTTAGTCAATGCTATTAAAACGATTCGCGTGGGTTTTCCGAAAGCGCATACAGTCAGGGTTGTATTAGAAGTTGCACAACCAATGAAATCCAATAGTACCTTATTGGCGCCTAGCCAAGATCAAGGTAATCGTTTAGTGGTAGATTTAATTGCACAGCATGCTAAAAATACTACACCTGCCGTTGATGACGACCCCATCGCTAAGATTGCTGATCTTGTTTCAAGTAAGTCGCAAAAAGAGCCAGCACAAAAGGTATTGCCCACCATTGCGCGCTCGTCGAAAAAATTTCGCAATATTGTTATTGCGATTGATGCCGGCCATGGTGGAAAAGATTCCGGTGCCGTTGGTTCGTCTGGTATTCAAGAAAAACATGTGGTGTTAAGTATCGCTCGTAAATTACAGCAGGCTTTGGAGCGAGAGCGTGGTTTCCAGCCGCAATTAACCCGTGAGGGGGATTATTTTATTGAGTTGGCGCAGCGTCGTGCTCTTGCCAAAGATAAATATAATGCGGATTTATTTATTTCTGTCCACGCGGATTCTTGGGTAAATAATCAAGCGCGAGGCGCATCGGTTTTTATTCTATCGCGTCGAGGTGCTACCAGCGCACTGGCAAAATATTTGGCTGATTCAGAAAATAACTCGGATTATATCGGTGGTGTTTCCTTAAAAAATAAAGACGACACGCTGCGTAACGTGCTGGCTGATTTAGCAATGGAAGGTAGTTTAGAGCACAGTGTAGAAGCCGGAAGCTTAGTATTGAGAGAAGTCAGTAAAGTAACAACGCTGCACAAAAGCGATATTGAACAAGCGGGTTTTGTGGTGTTGAAGTCTTTGCATATGCCATCGATGTTAGTAGAAACCGGTTTTATTTCTAATGACAGCGAAGCGCGTAAATTGAATGATGAAGAATATCAAACGCAATTAGCGACTGCTATTGCAAAAGGTATTAAGCGTTATTTTGAAGACCAACCACCACCAGGGACTTATTTCGCTAAGGAACAACCTTCCTCTGCGCCTTTTGTTATTAGGCCAACGCCAGCAAAAAAGCGCTACACCGTAAAAGGTGATGCGTTGGTTAATATTGCGGAGAAATAGTTTTTTTAAGAGCGAGCCGTTCGGGCTGAGCCTGTCGAAGCCTATCCTCAGCGTATCGACCCTTCGACAAGCTATAGTGGACCCCATAGTCCAGACAATTTTTAGCTGAATTTAAGAGGGCATCTTTTCCCGCAGCGGATTGGCGCTGCCCCAGTTTGTGGTGGCTTAGGCTTGTTTAGCTTCAGCCCGCCACGATCTTCTTTGCAGCAGATTGGGGCC
>CAXNEI010000030.1:0-8760 GCA_964201195.1 Gammaproteobacteria bacterium | reverse complement strand
AGTTTCAGCATATTTATCGTGTTGGCCATAATGCACTACAGCTAGTGGAATTTATTGCCTATAGCGCGAAAAAACAAATACCGCAGCTTGAGCAAGCGCCGCCCTTCAGTGTGCTGAAGTTGGTGAATGAATCCATCGAAGAATATTTTTTTGAATATCGGATTAACTCGACCTTTAAAGAAAAAATTCACGTCGCTCAAGACACTGATTTTT
The DNA here is from genome assembly GCA_964201195.1 of Gammaproteobacteria bacterium. Lineage (GTDB taxonomy): Bacteria > Pseudomonadota > Gammaproteobacteria > Pseudomonadales > JAHFSE01 > JAHFSE01. The sequence continues at coordinate 8,547 of CAXNEI010000030.1, read as the reverse complement.
ATTTGACTGGCTCAGAAACTTTGCTGATGCATATGATGTTTAATTTGTTGAAGAACTCGATTTATTATATCGACATGACGCCTAATAATCGCATCGAGATTTGGCTGGAAACCCAATCTAAATATCATATCCTCTATTTTAAAGATTATGGGCCAGGCATTGCCGAAGTTATTCAGCCGTATATTTTCGATAACTTCACCAGCTCCGGAAAAAAAGACGGTACCGGCTTAGGCCTACCCTTTTGCAAACGCGCTATGCAGAGTTTTGGTGGTGATATTATTTGCCAAACGGAACAAGGCAAATATACGATGTTTGTGCTGCGCTTTCCGAAGATTGGGTGAGAGGCTATAATGCGATGGCCTACCAGATAAAATGAGCGCGCAATTACCAAGATGTTAAACTCTTTTCAACCAAGACTCGATATTTTACCCTCTGCGCAAAGGTGTCTTTGGGGTGAGCTTGTTGAGGTTCCAGAATCCTTTACACTCTACGGCGGCACAGCCATCGCACTTTATTTGGGTCATAGAATATCAGTAGATTTTGATTTTTTTGGCAACACAGATTTTGATCCAGATGATCTCTACAATACGATTCCCTTTCTGAAAGCAGCCGAAGTTCTGCAAAAATCTTCAAACACGTTAACTTGTCTTGTTGAGCGTGGAGAACCTGTCCAAGTCTCTTTTTTTGGCGTGCCTGAAATAAAAGCTATATCGCCTCCACTCATCACCGACGATATTCATCTCAAAGTGGCTTCTCTTGTCGATCTTGCTGGTATGAAAGCAGCTGTTATTCAAAAACGCGCTGAAGCTAAAGATTATATTGATCTTGATGCACTCATACAGCAAAGCAAAATCAGCTTGTCCACTGCATTAGCTGCAGGCCAATATATTTATGGTAAAAGTTTTAATCCACAAATCACCCTTAAGGCATTATCTTATTTTGAAGATGGTAATTTGCAGCAATTAGATTCAGCATTAAAAAATCGACTCATTCAGGCAATAAAAACCGTAGAGTTAAGCTGTCTACCTAACCTTATTGGCGATGCCTCATGAGACAACTGCCACTCACCCACGAGTTCAAAAAGGTTTCACGCGAAGTAATCTGGTTTGAACCGCCAGAAATCGCGCTTTTACAACCGATTCGTTTTATTGCTTATGCGATGACCTATGGTTCTCATGAAGCGATGCAACAGATTAGACAATTTTATTCAGATCAAGAATTATTGGAGGCCCTCAATCAAGCACCTCCTGGAATTTTTGATGGTCGCTCATGGGCTTATTGGAATCTCATGTTAGATCGCTATCCGGCGCCAGCACTTCCTGAGAGAAAATTTGGTATAGCTAAATAGAACCATTCAACGGCATATCACTGGCTCTAAATACCGCAGCGCTGCCTTTAGGAATAATCTGCACATAGTGATAAACCGCTCTCAGCACGGCTTCCAATTCAACCAAACTATCCTGCTCGTTATTAAAAATTCCCATTTTATTGTACCTCTTCATCAACAGCCGAGAGGCCCAGTTACGCTGCACGCCGTGAGTTAATAAGGTACAACCAAACAACACACCACTGGGCTTCATCAGCTTCTTAAGCCGCAGGAAGGCAACGCCCTTTTCTTTGAAGGAACCCGGCACGCAATGGAACACGTAATTGATGGCAATAGAATCAAATTCACCGGTCAGTTGCGTTGGCGCCAGAATATTGTATTCGATGCTGTAAGGCGCATAGCGTCGAATCCGCTGAGCCGTTTTTTTAAGACAGGTTGTATTCATATCCATTAAAACAATATGAGGTTTGTCGCTCAGAAAAGTGCTTTCATCTAATAAAAAGCCTGTGCCTACGCCCACTTCAAGGTGTGTGTTAGTTAAGTTTTTATTGTAAAATTGAATCAGGAATTTGGTCGGCACTTTCCAGATGAATGCGCTAGATAAGCCGTAGACGATCAAGTCGTAAAATAGCAGAGTAAAAACATTATAAAAACGCTGAGCGAGCTGAATGCGCATTTCTGTTTGAGAGGAGGAATAAGTCGTCATGATTGTTCCCTAATTCAAAGATAACTGGCCCCAGCATACTCGCTTAAAAAAGCGAATAAAATAGCCTATAGTGTACGAAGTTTATTTTCACTGCATTCTCCAGGCCCAGGAGCCTATTCTCAACAAGGACGTCCAACGATGATTAAATTTTCCTCTTCACCTCTGCACTTTGCCGCATTTGCGCCCCTTAGCCTTGCCTTGTTAGCACTACAAATCACTCCCGCCAACGCGAGCGGCTTTGCCCTTGATGGTATTGGTTCCGCAGCCATGGGCAATAGTTTTTCTGGTCAAGTCACTGGCGCACATAATATCAGCGATATGTTTGTGAATCCTGCGGTGCTCACTCAATTTTCTGACCGAGAAATTGTCTCCGATAATATGCTGCTAGATTACAGCATTAAAATTGGCGACGGTGCGACTGCGCAAACAGCAGCCAGTCAAAATATTGATCTTGCTGGCGATGGCAGTGCTGGCCTTGATGGCGGCGATATTTTATTTATTCCTGCTCTTTATCTGTCACGCCCACTCTCCGATAAAACGTATTTTGGCTTTGGTGTCAGCGTGCCTTGGGGATTAAACTCTGTTTATTCTGATACATGGATCGGTCGTTATCAGGCGATCGATAGCAAAATACAAAGTATTAATTTAACACCTGCTATTGCCCATAAAGTGAATGATCAATTATCGGTTGCGGGCGGCGTGCAGCTGCAATATTTGGATGCGACGCTGTCTACTGCCATTGATTTCGGCACCATTGCCAGCGCTGGCGGACCTAATTTAGCCTTAGATGGTAAAGCAGAAATCACCGGCGATGCTTGGGCTTTAGGCTATCAATTAGGTTTGTTATACGTACCTAATAACACCACACGTTTTGGCGTGGCTTACCGCTCCAAGGTCCATCATGATTTAACAGGTGATGCAGAGTTTACTGTGCCTACTGCCGTTGCAGCAGTAACGGCTGGCGGTGCTTTTGTGGATACTAATATCACTGCAAGTATTACTACACCAGAGCGATTAACTTTCGGTTGGCAACAAACGCTCTCTTCACAAGTAGAATTAGTCACTGAAGCTTCTTACACCCGTTGGAGCCGCTTAAAATCTTTAACCATTGATTATGCCAATACCAATCAACCAGACGACACTACGATTTTTAATTGGCAAAATAATTGGTTTGTGAGCACGGGATTAAATTATTTTTATCAGAAAAATCTTATTCTTCGTTCTGGCATAGGCTATGAAGGCTCTGCGGTAACGCAACAATATTTTGGCCCTCGGGTGCCAACACCGAATAAATATTTACTGTCTTTTGGTGGCAGCTATCAAGTATCGGATCGATTATTTATTGATGCTAACTACATCCATTATTTCTTCGAGCGAGGCTACAGTGCACTTCCCATTAATCCAGCAAATCCCTTCTCTGGCACACTCAACACCAGTTACGATTTAACGCTGGATGGCTTTGCGGGAAGTGTTAGGTTTATTTTTTAGGGTTGTTGGATAAATACTAAATTCCCTCTCCGTTCGTGGTGAGCTTGTCGAACCACTTATACGAAGACCCTTCGACAAGCTCAGGGCGAACGGATTATTTCTGGCATTTTATCCCCCCTCTTTTTTAAAGAGGGGGTTAGGGGGAGTTAATTAAATTCACTTCACAATTTTTAATGAAGGCCGTTTGGTTGCTGGCTTAACCCGACTCACATTACTTTTGCTTGAGCGTGAAACGGATTTTGGTTTGGTGGGCGGTGGAGAATAAGGCGGCGGAGGTTCGATATCTCCATCGCGATCGAAATAAATGCCTTTGCCATTTTCTTTTGCGTAAATGGCTAGCACGGCTTGCATGGGAATAATGATGGTGTGGGCAATACCACTGAAGCGGGTATTAAAACGAATGTCGTCGTTGCCTAACTCTAAATTCCGCACAGCAGAAGGTGAGACATTTAAAATAACTTGTTTTTGAAGATGGAATTGATTGGGTACTTCAACACCGGGCAATTGCACATCAACTAATAAATAGGCGGTGAATTTATTATCTTCCATCCATTCAGATATGGCACGAATAAGATAGGGTCTCGTTGAGCTGATAATATCCACCATAGACACCGCCTGTTAATCAATGACGATTCATCTCACTTTCTTCTTCAGATAAGCTAGCTTGAAAGGAGGAACGAGCAAATAGACGTTTGGCGTAGACATTCAACGGTTTGCATTGTCGATCAGAAAGCTCGATTCCCATTAGAGGAAGACGCCACAAGATAGGTGCTACGCAACAATCGACTAAGGTAAATTCGTCGCTCATGAAATAGGGTTTTTCATTAAAGATGGGCGCTACTGCAATCAAGCTGTCTCTGAATTTTATGCGCGCAGCTTCCAGGATACTTTCGCTGCCTTTATTCGCTAATAATTGATCTACCAAACTGCACCAATCGCGGGTAATGCGATAACTCCATAACCGACTTTGGGCACGCGCTACTGGATATACAGGTAATAACGGCGGATGCGGAAAACGCTCATCCAGATATTCCATCATGATATTAGGCTCATACAAGACTAATTCACGATCTAATAAGGTAGGCAGTGCACCGTAGGGATTCACTGGCACTAATTCATCGGGAAATTCGTCACCCAGAACATTCACTAAATCGACTGCTATGCCTTTTTCTGCCAAAACAATCCGCACGCGATGACCGTAGTGATCCGCACCTCTGGAAAAAAAGGTCATTGATGAACGCTTAGTAACGACACTCATTCGGCCGACTCCTGAAAAATTTTTGATTGAACCAACTGCCGAAAGAATTCACTTTTAGCAGTTGGACATATGTCGCCTTGTAAGGTGCGTACCTCAGTGAACATCCTTCCAATATTCTTTATTCAAGAAATAAATGGGGACAAAAAGAATCGCCAGGAACAGTAACACATATACGCCGATCCGTTGTCTTTTTAACGCTGTAGGCTCTGCAGCGTATTCTAGGAAATTGGTTAGATCTGCCATAGATTTATGAAAGTCTTCTTTACCCATTTGCGCTTCCATTTTTTCTAGCACATGAGGCATCCCTACATCGGGAAACACGTGGTTATTGACACCCCATGGACGTTTATTATCTGGGTAAAAACCGGTGAGGTAAGCATAGACCCAATCAGCGCCTCGCAACCTGGCTTCTAGAGTCAAGTCTGGCGGCACGGTACCAAACCATTTAGCCGCCTGCTCTTTATTCAAGGCACTCAACATAGGCTCACCCAGTTTTTCACCGGTAAACATCATGTTGTCTTCTACAATTTTTTTCGGAATGCCTAAATCCTCAGCCATGCGCTCATAGCGCAAATATTTCATGGAGTGACAACCTAAGCAGTTGTTAATGAAAATCTGCGCGCCACGCTGCAATGAAGCGCGATCTTGCAAGTTAATGGGCGCCTTTTCTAATGATGCGCCACTACTGGCATAACCAGCGAGAGGTAATGCCAAAGCACAAATAAATGAGAATAATAGAGTAGAAATTAATTTTTTCATAATCAATGACTCATCCTTACTCGTTCAGGCAATGGCTTAGTTTTCTCCATCCGGGTATAAAAAGGCATTGCTATAAAAAATCCGAAATATGTCAGTGTGCCGATCTGAGCTAATACAGTCTTCGCACCAGAGGGTGGCTTAGCGCCTAAATAACCCAAACCAACAAAAGCTATAGAAAATAACGCTAAACCAATCTTGCTGGCTAAACCACGATAGCGAATAGAACGCACAGGACTCCGATCTAACCAAGGCACCACAAATAAAATCGCAATGGCCAAGCCCATGATCATCACACCACCTACTTTGCTCGGTACTGCGCGCAACATGGCGTAGTAAGGCGTGAAATACCAAACTGGTGCAATATGCTCCGGCGTTTTTAAGGAATTAGCTGGCTCGTAGTTCGGCGTTTCTAATAAATAGCCGCCGCCATCAGGAAAGAAAAATACCACGGTTAAGAATACGAAAAGGAAAATCACTACACCGACTAAATCATGAACCGTATAGTAAGGATGGAAAGGAATACCATCTAAAGGTTTACCTTTGTCGTCAAGTTTCTCTTTAATATCGATCCCATCTGGATTATTAGATCCCACTTCGTGTAGCGCAATTAAATGCAGCACCACAAGCGCTAACAATACGATAGGTAAAGCAACTACATGCAGAGAGAAGAAGCGATTTAAGGTAATGCCGGAAATTAAATAATCGCCTCTTACCCAGACGACTAGGCTGTCGCCAATAACTGGAATTGCACCAACTAAGGATAAAATAACTTGGGCGCCCCAATAAGACATTTGCCCCCAAGGTAATAAATAGCCAAAGAAAGCTTCCGCCATTAAAGCTAAATAAATAAACATGCCGAAAATCCACACTAACTCGCGTGGCTTTTGATAAGAGCCATACATAAGGCCGCGAAACATGTGCAAATAAACCACGAAGAAAAAGGCTGAAGCGCCGGTGGAGTGGAGATAACGCAAAATCCAACCTGAATCTACATCTCGCATAATATATTGAATGGAGTCAAATGCAGCAGTACCCGATGGGTCGTAGGACATGGTGAGCCAAATACCAGTAATTAACTGGTTGACCAATACCAACATGGCTAGAGAACCGAAGAAATACCACACGTTAAAATTTTTCGGCGCGTAGTATTTGCTCAGGTGATCTTGGAACATTTTGGTAGCAGGAAAGCGCGCGTCAATCCAAGCCATGAATCCTTTAGTTTTTTGCTCAGTCATTAGACAGCCCCCTCATCCACACCGATCATTAAAACATGCTCATTTATATAACGATGAGGCGGCACTTCTAAGTTAGTCGGTGCAGGCACGCCTTTATAAACTCGACCAGCAAAATCAAACTTAGAGCCATGGCAGGGACAGAAAAAACCACCGGCCCAGTCACTGCCTAAATCCACAGCGGCTACTTCAGGACGATAAGTGGGAGAACAACCTAGATGGGTGCAAAGACCAATTAATACCAAATATTCTGACTTAATTGATCGATATTCATTCGTGGCATATTTGGGCTGCTGAGGCTCCTCTGAACTGGGATCACGTAATTGATCAGCCAATCCTTTTAAGCCAGCCAAAGCTTCTTGGGTACGGCGCACAATCCAAATCGGCCGACCACGCCATTCCACAACCATACGTTGGCCTGGCTCTAATTTGCTGATATCCACTTCTACTGGAGCACCGGCAGCCCGAGCTTTTGCGCTAGGATTCCAAGACTGCACAAAGGGAATAGCGGCACCAGCCACACCTAAAGCACCCACCACAGAGCTAACGCCAATCAGCAAACAGCGCCGATTATGGTTTACGGGCTCATCTGTCATAGATTATCTCCTTTAAGGAAGAGTACTTATCTCGCTCACCATTAACCTCAAGAAATCAAATCTCTTTAGTCAGATGAAGCGTAGATAGATGGGATATCAAGAAAAACAAAACCCACTGAGCGAACCAGTGGGTTGTTAAAAAAGAAAAACTTAACGTTTGGAGTATTGTGGCCGCTTACGCGCTTTGCGAAGGCCTACTTTCTTACGCTCTACCTCACGTGCATCACGAGTCACAAAACCCGCTTTTCTGAGCACACTACGTAGGGTTTCATCGTATTCCATTAAAGCGCGGGTCACACCGTGACGTATGGCGCCGGCTTGGCCGCCCATGCCGCCACCTTTAACGGTCACTTTCACGTCGAATTGGTTGACCATGGCAACAAGCTCCAGGGGCTGTCTTACTACCATGCGAGCAGTTTCACGACCAAAATATTGATCCAGTGGAAGACCATTCACCTGAATATTACCCGCACCACGGCTAATAAATACACGTGCTGTTGCAGTTTTTCGACGACCTGTACCGTAATTTGTTTCCACTGTATGTGCCCTATTGATGACCAAGATAAAAATTAAATACTGAGAAGTTGCGGCTGCTGCGCTTCATGCGGATGCTCAGCGCCTGCGTACACTTTTAGTTTGCGTGCAATCGCTCGACCTAAAGGATTATGTGGCAACATACCTTTTACAGCTAATTCTATGATGCGGTTAGGACGACGTGCTTGCAGCTTCTGAAAGGTCTCAGTTTTTAAACCACCGGGATAACCGCTGTGGCTATAGTAAAGCTTATCGGTAAATTTATTACCGGTAACGCGCACTTTTTCTGCATTAATGACGATAACATAATCACCGGTATCTACGTGGGGAGTAAATTCAGGCTTATGCTTGCCTTTTAACCGCACCACGATTTCGGTGATTAAGCGACCGAGGGTTTTACCTTCAGCATCAACGATGAACCAGTCACGTTTGACTTGTTCTGTCTTGGCGCTGAAAGTTTTCTGAGATTTTTTTAGCTTCATGACTCTGAGCTCTACTGGTGAACAACTGACAAAAAAGAGCGCGCATGTTACCCAAGAACATCGCGCTTTTCAAGCACAGTTAGTGAAAACTATGCGTAAATAACCTATCAAATGCTAAACAAATTTCAGTATACTGACGCCCATTCAGTGCTAATCCACATAATT